>JAYSCT010000032.1:0-38276 GCA_041914785.1 Roseateles sp. | reverse complement strand
CCAGCGTCAGCCCGGCCTCGTGCGGCATGGCGCCGCCGCCCAGCCCGGTGCCGGCGCCGCGCGCCACCACCGGCACGCCCAGGGCGTGGCAGGCCTTCAGCACGGCGCCCACCTGGGCCTCGGTCTCGGGCAGCGCCACGGCCAGCGGGCGCTGGCGGTAGGCGGTCAGGCCGTCGCACTCGTAGGGCGTGGTCTGCTCGGCTCGGTGCAGCAGCGCGTGGGCCGGCAGCAGCGGCGACAGGGCCGCCACCAGCTGGCGCAGCCGGGCGTCGTGGTCGGGGCCGGGTTCTCGCAGGGGGGCGTTCATGGCTGCCGGGTCAGGTCAAGGGCCGATGGCCGGCAACTGTAGCCGCCGCCTACCCCAGCACCAGCCACAGCGCCGGGCGGTGCAGCGGCGTGGCGGGCGGCAGCAGCGGGTTGCGCAGCGCCAGCCGCACGCGCTGCGCCAGCCGGTGGCGGGCGATGAGGTCGCCGTAGTGGCGCTGGAACAGGCGCTGGAAGCTGCCGTCCGCTACCGCGGCTTCCAGGCCCCGTTCCAGGTCGGCCGCCAGCCGCGGGCGGTTGGGCCGCACGAACAGGTAGGACGCCGCCGGGTACTGCAGCAGCACGTTCGGCTCGATGGCCAGGCCATGCGCCAGCGGCGTGGCGGCCTCGTCGTCGATCTCGATGACGGAGCGCGGGAAGTGGTCGATGCGGCCCAGCCGCAGCATCTCGAACAACATCTCGTAGCGGCTGGCCGTCTGCACGCGCAGGCCGTTGGCGCGCAGCACCTCGGTGTCGGGCCAGTCGTGGCCCTGGCCGGCCGTGTCGCCCGCCAGGTCGGCCAGCCGGCGCACGCCGCGCCAGCGCTGCGCGTCGGCCGCGCGCATGAAGGCCAGCCGGCAGCCGATGAGGCCGCGGTCCACCGGCACGCGGATGGGCAGCAGTTCGGCCTCGCGCTCGGGGCTGGTCATCGTCCAGGCCAGGTCGGGGTCGCCCCGGCCCTCGGCCAGCTCGCGCATCACGCGGCCCTGCACCATGGCCTGGCGCGACTCCACCAGCTCGTAACGCGCGCCGCTGCGCTGGATGGCCAGCTTCAGCACGTCCTGCAGGTAGTGCCAGGCGGGGATGCGGTCGGGGTCGTGCAGCGGGTAGACGATGCGCTCGGCCTCGACCGCGGCCCCTGCCGACGCCGCGCCACCGGCCAGCGCCAGCAGCAGCGGCCGCCGCCTCAAGGCTTGCGCCTCGCGCGCGGCGAGGCCTTCGCGGCGGGCTTGGGCGTGGCCTTGGCCGCCGGCTTGGCGGCCGGCTTCGCAGCCGGCTGGCCGGCCGACAGCCCCTTGGCCACGCTGCCGACGACGGCGCCGGGCATGGTGGCGGCCTTGCGCAGCGTGTCGCTGGCGGCGTCGAACGACTGCTTGACGAGGTTGCCGGCCAGGTTACGCGCGGCGTCGGTGGCGCTGTCCTTCATCGCCGACGTGGCCAGCTGCGTGAACTGCTGCGTCAGCGCCGTCCACCACTGCGTCGGGTCCACCGCGGCGCCGGGCAGGCCAGCGGCCTTGGCGGCGTCGCCGGCCGTCTTCACGGTCTTGGCCGCCACCTTGGCGGTCTTGGCCGCGGTCTTCACGGCGGTGCTGGCCGCCGCCTGCGCGGCTGGTGCCGCGGCGGCGAGGATCTCCGGCGGGATGGCCGGCCACGCCGGCGCGTCGGCGCCGGTGGGCAGCTTGAGGCTGTCGCGCAGCTGCGCCAGCGGCACGTTCATGGTCTGCAGCGTGGACAGCGTCATGCGCTGCACCTCCAGCGCCTGGATGGTGGCCGCCAGCATGCGCGCGTTCTGCTCCAGCCAGAACTGCACGGTGCGCAGCTCCTCGATGCGCTTGCCCAGTTCCTCGGGGTTCAGCGTGGGCGCCACCCACTGGCCGATGCCCGGCAGCGCCGAGCCGGCGTTCTTCACGAGGCCCTGCAGGAAGTCGAATCCGGGCACGAACTTGGTGAAGCTGTTGTCGGTCATGTCGGTCTCCTCGACGTTGTGGCCTGATGCTACTTGGCGGGGTGCACCGCTTCGACGGTGAAACCCTGGGCCGCCAGCAGCCGGGGCAGGCCCTGGGGCCCGGTCATGTGCAGCGCGCCGACGGCCACCAGCAGCCGCTGGCCGGCACCGTGCAGCGCGGCGATGCGCTCGGCCAGCGCGAGGTTGCGGTCGTCGTTGAGGCGCTGGAACCAGGCGCGCTCGGCCGGCGTGTCGGCGCAGCCGCACCAGCGCGGGTAGTCGGCCAGTGTCTTCATGTCGCCACGCGCCCAGGTGTCGGCCAGCTTGCGCAGCGGGGCGCGCATCTGGCCGCGCTGCAGCTGCTTCAGCGTGCCGTCGACGATCTCGGGCAGCTCGGCCGCCGTGGGCTCCAGCGCCGCCAGCTGCTCCTGCACCGTCTCCAGCGACTGCACGGGCCGGCCCTCGGCCTTGGCGCGGCTCATCAGCATCAGGTCCTGGCCGAAGCCGGCGTCGAACGCGTCGCGGCGCGCCTCCAGCAGCGTCAGCGTGCTGAGCTGCAGCGTGACGGGGAAGGCCGCCAGCGCCCCCGGCGGCAGGCAGGCCGCGCGGGCCTGCGCCTCCACGCGCTGTGCCAGCGCCGGCGGCAGCGGCGTGGCGGGCGGCAGCGCGGCCAGCGCGGGGCCGATGTCGGCCGGGTCCAGCTCCACGGCCAGCACCTCGGTCTCTTCCCAGGCGCGGCGCAGCGCCGGGCCGGGGTAGGCCCAGTCGGGCTTGCCGATGTGTAGGCTGCCGAACAGGTAGCTGCTGTGGCCGCCGCGGCTGATGCGCCACAGCGGGCCGCGATCGGGCGCCTTGGCGGCCCAGGTGGCAGCCTGCGCCGCCGTGGGCAGCGCGGGCGTGGGCGGGCAGTCGGCACGGGCGCCGCCGACGAGCAGCGCGAAGAGGCACAGGAAGCGGATCATTCTTGCGGGGTGATGCGGAGTTCGCCGGGTTTTTGGGAGAAGTGCAGCCGGCCCAGCACGTCCATGCCCAGCAGCGGCGCGTGCAGCTCGGGCAGCACGGCCACGGGCAGGCGGTCGGCGCGCACGCCGCCTTCCAGCGCGACGTCGGCCCGCGCGGCGAAGCCCTCGGCGGTGCCGCCCGCCGTCTGCGTGCGCACGGTGCCCAGCGGCTTCAGGCCGGCGCGCTCGGCCAGCGCCTGCGGCAGCGCGGTGGTGGTGGCGCCGGTGTCGACGAGAAAGTCCACCGCCACGCCGCCCACGCGCCCGGGCCAGTGGAAGTGGCCGTCGGGCGCGCGCGTCAGCACGACGGTCTGGCCGGCCAGCTGGAAGCGGCTGGCCTCGCGCTCGCGCTCCCAGGCCCTGAAGACGAGGAACAGCGCCAGGCCGATCAGCAGCCAGATGGTCATCAGCTTGAGCGTGGTCGGCAGTTCGGAACGGGACACGGGCGTGGGGTCAAGGGTTGGCGCGGGCACCCACGATAACCGCGCGGCACAGAATCGCCGCCAGGTACGCCAATTGCCGACAACGGACATGCTCAAGCGTCTCGCCGCCTTCCTCTCGCTGGCCGCCGCCCTGCTGCTGGCCGGCTGCTCCAGCCTCACGCTGGCCTACCAGCAGCTGCCGCTGCTGGCGGGCCTGTGGGCCAACAGCTACCTGGACCTGGACAGCGCCCAGCGCGCTCAGCTCAAGCAGCAGCTGCAGGCCTGGCAGGCCTGGCACCGGCGCGAGGAGCTGCCGCACTGGCAGGCGCTGCTGGCGCAGGCCCGCGCGGCGCTGGACGGCGGCGTGACGGCCGAGGAGCTGTTCGCGCTGGAGCGCGGCGCGCGTGCCAGCGCCGAGCGCAGCCTGCAGCACGCCGCCCCGCTGGCCGCGCCGCTGCTGGCCGGCCTGCGGCCGGAGCAATGGCAGCATCTGCAGAAGACGCTGGACGAAAAGAGCGCCGAATGGCGCGAGAAGCAGACGGGCCACGACGGGCCGCAGGAGCGCGCCAAGCGCTACGTCGGCAACCTGGAGCGCTGGCTGGGCGACCTGGACCGCAGCACGCGCCGCCAGGCGCGCGCCGACGCGCAGGCCTGGCACTTCGACCTGGCCACCATGGCCCAGGGCCGCGCGCTGCGCCAGGCCCGCACCGTGGACGCGCTGCGCGCCTGGGCCCGCCACGACCTGGCCGGCGGCACCGCGCTGGCGATGCAGAACCTGCTGCCGCTGCCCGCCGAGCAGCCCTACCGCGACGAGATCGTTGCCAGCCTCGTGAAGCTGCTCAACGGCCTGACCGCCGAGCAGCGCGCCGCCGTCCGCAAGCACTGGGCCGACTGGGGCGCCGACCTCCGGACGCTGCAGTGAGCCCCTCGCCCAGTCTCGCCACGCGGGACGCGGGCGAGCCTGGTCGGTCCCCCGAGGGGACGGCGATGCTCGCGGGGCTTTCCCCGCTCGCACATCGCCCAAGGCGGGCCGGCTTGGGGCGGCCCGGCGCGCGGCCCGCACGCCGGCGCACGGCGCGTCAGATGCCGAACATGTCGTTCAAGGCCTGGCGGTACTGCGCCTGGCCGACGGCGTTGGTGTTGTGGTGCGAGCCGCCCTCCACCAGCACGAAGCGCTTGGGTTCGCGGGCGCGCTCGTAGAGCTGCCGGCCCAACCGCGGCGGGATGAGGCTGTCCTGGCTGCCATGCACCACCAGCAGCGGCGAGCCGACCTCGGCCACGCGCGCGGCGGCGTCGAAGCGCTGGGAAATCAGCGGCGACAGCGGCAGCCAGCCCCAGCGGAACGTGGACACGACGTCGGGGATGGACGTGAAGCTGCCCTCGACGATGACACCGGCCTCGTCGCCCACCCGGCTGGCCAGGTTCACCGCGATGGCACCGCCCAGCGAGTGGCCGAAGATGAAGCGCCGGGCCTGCGGATGGCGCTGCGCCAGCCAGTCCCACGCGGCCCGCGCGTCCTCGGCCGCGAGCGCTTCCGACGGCAGCGCCGCCGTGCTGCGGCCGAAACCGCGGTAGTCCACGCCCAGCACCGAGAAGCCCAGCGCATGCAGGCGGCGCATGCGTGGCGCGCTGCCGCGCACGTCGTAGCGCGCGCCGTGCAGGTACAGCAGCACCGGCGCCGCCGGGTCGGCCTGCGGCAGCCACAGGCCGTGCAGCTGCACGTCGGCGCCGGCGGCCGCGCTGCGGAAGCCGATCCACGCGTCCTCCATGCCCTCGGCCGCCGCCAGGCCACCGGCCCAGGTGCGGTCGCCGGGCTGGAAGATCCAGCCGCGCTGGCGCTCGTCCAGCGTCGCGCAACCGGCCTGCAGGCCCAGGCCCGCGGCGGCCAGCAGCGCGAGGGCGGCCAGGCGCCGCCGGGAGAAATGTCGGTTCATGCGCGCAGCGTGCCAGCGTTTGAAAGACCTGGCACGCGGCGGGCGTCAGCGGCTGCCGGCGGCCCGGGCCGGCAGCGTGGCGAGGTAGGCATGCAGGCCGCGCAGGTCCACCTCGCTCATCTGCGCCAGCGACGCGAAGGGCATCACCGCGATGGCGGAGCCGTCGGGCCGCCTGCCGCTGCGCATCATCGCGACGAAGGCGTCGGCGCTGGCGTAGCGCGGCATCACGCTGCCGGCGCCCGGGGTCAGGTTGGCGGCGGCGGGCCAGTCGGGCGGGCCGCCGGGAATGGTGCCACCCGCCAGGCCCGCGCCGTGGCAGCCGATGCACATCTGCGCCACGTAGCGGCCATGCGCCGGCGTGATGCCTTCCGGCACCGGCGCCGGCGGGGCGCGGCCATGGTCGATCTTGGCCGCGGCGTCCTGCACCAGCCCGAAGCCGTACAGCAAGCGCACCGGCGGCGGCAGCTGCACGACGGCGGCCTCGCCGGGCGACACGGGCGGCAGCGCCCGTGCGTGGGCAATCAGCGCGCCGAGGTCGGCGTCGGTGAGGCCGTGGTAGTCCTCGCTGGGCATGACGAGCAGCGGCCGGCCGTCGGGCCGCAGCCCGTGGCGGATGGCGCGCACCCAGTCCTCCACGCGGTAGGCGGCGGTCAGGCCGGCCGGCGTGATGTTGGGGGCGACGACCCGCATGCCGCCGTCATCGATGACGAGATGCCCGCCGCCCTGCGCGCCGTGGCACTCGGCGCAGCCGCGCGAGTTGAACAGGTAGCGCCCCCGCGCCAGTGCGGCCGCGTCGTCGGGCAGCGCCAGCGGCGCGATGGCGACCTCGACCCGGCGGTCCATCTTGCGCCCCGCCATCACCCAGCCGGCCAGCGCAACGGCCAGCAGCGCCAGCACCAGCAGCCCGATGACGACGGCCAGCCCCTTGACTCGCTTGTTCATGTGCTTCTCCGGTGGCCGCACGCGGCGTGCGGCCGATGAGGGATCAGGCGCGCAGCGCCACCACCGGCGACAGCCGTGCCGCCCGGCGCGCCGGCACCCAGACCGCCGCCTGGCCCAGCAGCCACAGCGACAGCGCCCCGGCCGGCAGGTACGCCCAGGGCAGCCGCGGCACCGCGTACTGCTGCATCAGCAGCTGGCTCAGGCCCCAGGCGCCGGCCAGGCCGATGGCGATGCCGGTGCTGGTCAGCAGCAGGTTCTCGACCTGGAAGTAGCGCAGGATCTGCCCTTCGGTGGCGCCCAGCGCGCGGCGCGTGCCGATCATGCGGGTGCGCTGCTGCACCCAGAAGCTGGCCAGCCCGACGATGCCCATGGCCGTGACCAGCAGCAGCGCCACGCAGACGCCGCCCATCAGCCAGGCCATCGCGCGGTCCTGCGCGTAGAAGCGTGAGCGCATCTCGGCCAGCGACGTGGCCTGCGTGACGACGCGGCCGGTGTCCGCCGCCTCCAGCGCCGCGGCGGCCGCCTTGATCTGCGCGTCCAGCTGCGCAGGGTCGGCGCGGACGATGTAGAAGCCCGCGCCGCGCAGCGGGAAGATGATGGACAGGTTCTCGTCGCCGTTGTTGCTGCCGTCGTTGCGGCCGCGGCTGACGAAGGGGTGGGTCAGCTTCTGCACAACGCCGACGACCACCGACGGCGCATCGCCGAACACGTAGATGGACTGGCCCAGCGGGGACTGCCCGGGGAAGAGCTTGTCGGCGGTGGCCTGGCTCAGGATGACCTGGCCGATGCGCGGCTCGTCGGCGCGGAACACGGCGTCGGCGTCCAGCACCTCCTCGGGCAGGAAGTTGCGGCCCGCCACCAGCTTCAGCCCGAAGGTGGCGAGCAGGTGCTCGTCGCCGGCGTACTGCGACGCGACGATCAGCCGCTCGGCCTTGGTGCCGGGCTGCAGCCGCACGCCGCTGTTGTTGCTGTTGTAGGCGTAGGCGACCTGGTTGGCGGTCGTGGCGGCCTGGATGCCCGGCAGCGCGCGCAGCCGCGCCATGTCCTCGGCGGCGATGGCGGCGCCGCGGCCGGGCTCTGTGGCCTTGCTGTAGCGCACCTGCAGCATGGCCATGCCGGGCTCCACCATGCCGCTGTCGGCGCCCAGCGCGTCGAGCCGCGTCTCGATGAGGTGCAGCGCGTTGGTGACGATGGTGAAGGTCAGCGCCACCTCCAGCACGATGAGGCCGGCCGCGATGCGGTGGCGGCGCAGCGTGGACAGGATGGGGCGCAGGTCGGAAAAGATGCTCGTCATTACTGAACTTTCAGTTGAACGGCGGGGGTGACCAGCGCGGCGCGCCAGGCGGGCAGCAGGCCGGCGCACAGGCTGGCGAAGATGGCCAGGCCCAGCGTCAGCGCCAGCATGGGCGCGTCCAGCTCGGCCAGGCGGGCGTAGTCGTTGGGGCTCTGGCGCACCAGCCACAGGCCGGCGTTGGCGAACAGCAGGCCCAGCACGGCGCCCACCAGCCCCAGCAGCCCGGCCTCGACGACGAACTGCGCAAAGATGGCGCCGCGCGTGGCGCCCAACGCTCGGCGCACGCCGATCTCGCCGGCGCGGCGCAGCGTCTTGGCCAGCAGCAGGCCCACCATGTTGACGATGCACACCAGCAGGAAGCCGAACGCCAGCCAGGCCTGCAGGCGCACGTCGGCGGGCAGCACCTTGCGCGCGTCCAGCCAGTCCATGACGTTGCGCAGCCGCACGTTGGTGGGCCGCTTGAAACGGCCGGCGCTGCGCTGCGCCTCGGAATAGGCAACGAGGTAGTCGCGGTAGGCGGCGGCGCCCTCGGGCTTGTCCAGCTCCACCCAGTACTGCACCCAGGAGCAGCTGGCCTTCAGGTCCAGCGGGTTGCCGCCGCTGGGGCCGTTGCCCCAGCAGTCCATGTTGCCCCAGTGGCCCACGCCCAGCGTGATGGCGGTGGCGAACGGCAGGAACAGGTCCTCGGTCTCGGCGTAGCTGCCCAGCGTCATGTCGTAGAAGTGCGGCTGCACCTGCCAGGGCTTGAGCACGCCGATGACGCGCAGCGCCTGGCCGCGCACCACCACCTCGCGGCCCACGCTGTTGGCGCCGCCGAACAGCTTCTCGTTCAGCGCCGCGGACAGCACCGCCACCCGCGCCTCGGCCTCGTCGTCGGCGGCCGTCCAGCCGGCGCCGTACTGCCAGGGCGCGTCGAACATCGCGAAGAAGTCGCTGGTCGCGTAGCGCGTGCTGGAGAAGATGGGCTTGACCTGCGCGTCCTGCACGCCCACGGCGGTGTTGGAGCCGCTCATCATGGCCTGGCGCTTGCCCTTTCTGTCGCGCAGCAGCGCCACGGCGTCGAAGCGGGTCAGGTCGAAGGTGGGCTCGTCGCCGGCATTCCAGCCGACGAGGTCGCCGGCGTCCAGCTGCACGTTGAACAGCCGCGCGCTCTTGGCGGGGATGGGGTCGCCGGACAGCACGTGGTAGACGGTCAGCGTCGTCATGCAGGCGCCGATGCCCAGGGCGAGCGCCAGCACCATCAGCGCCGTCAGGCCCTTGGAGGCGCGGGCACTGCGAGCGGCGAGTTCGAGGTAGTGAAGAAACATCAGCGTGTCTCCAGGAGAGCATTGACGGCGGCCAGCTCGGTGTCGCCCAGCGAGCCGGCGGCCAGGTGCAGGGCCAGCAGCGCCAGCACGTGGCGGTGGCGGGCCTGGGTCTGCGCGTTCTGCGCGCCGGCCAGCGTCTGGATGGCCAGCAGCAGGTCGGTGGTGGAGCGCGTGCCCAGCGTCAGCCCGGTGCGGGTGGACGCCAGCGCGCGCTCGGCCGCCTCGACGGCAGCCTGCGTGGCCTGCAGCTGCGCCGCGCCCTGGCTGACGGCCAGGTGCTCGGCGCGCACCTCGCGCAGCACGGCGCGGCGGCCGGCTTCGAGGTGCTCGCGCGCGGCGTCGCGCTGGAAGCCGGCGCGGTCGGCCGCGGCGGCGGTGGCGCCGCCGGCGAACAGCGGCACGGTCAGGCGCAACGCCAGCTGCGTGGGCGTGCGGCCGGCGTCGAAGGCCGACACGCCGTCGCCACGCAGGCGCTGCGTGTCCACGCCCAGGCTCAGCGTCGGCAGGTGGCCGGCGCGGGCGGACGACACGCGCTGCTCGCTGGCCTGCAGCTCCAGCTGCAGCGCGCGCAGCGCGGGGTTGGCCGCCTCGGCGCGCTGCGCCCAGGCGTCGGCTGCGTCCGGCAGCGGCTGGGCCGCGAGCTGCTGGCGCAGCGGCTGCAGCGTGGGCGGCGTGCCGCCGGTCAGCTGCGCCAGCGCCTCGCGGGCATCGGCCACGGCGGCCTCGGCGGCCAGCGTGCCGGTGCGGGCCAGCTCGCGGTAGGCGCGCGACTGGTCGGCCTCCACCTGCGCCGACAGCCCGGCCTGGAAGCGCGTGTCCGCCTCGGCCACCTGGCGGGCGAAGGTGTCCTCGTTGGCGCGCGCGGTGGCCAGCTGGGCCTGCGCCGACAACAAGCCGAAGTAGGCCTCGGCCACGCGCAGCCGCGCGCCCTGCTCCGCCGCCTGCAGCCGCGCCGACTGGGCCGACGCCTGGCTGCGGCCGGCATCCCAGGCGCGCAGCGCGGCCAGGTCCACCAGCGGCTGCGTGAGGCTGCTGGTGGTGCTGTTCCAGCGGTTGCCGCCGGTCTCGCGCAGCTCGCTGCGCTGCAGCTGCCACTGCGGCAGCAGCGCGGCGCGGGCCTCGCGGGCGGCGGCTTCCTGCGCGCCGTCCAGCGCCGCGGCCTGGCGCAGCAGCGGGTCGGCCGCGCGGGCCTGCGCCCAGACCTGCAGCAGGTCGTCGGCGTGGGCGGCCGTGGCCGCGCACATCACCAAGGCAAAAAGCAAGGGACGCATCACGCTCAAGCGGTGAGTTCGGCGGTGAGGTCGACGACCTGGCCGTCGATGACATGCACGTTGCGCTGCGCGCGCGCCGCCAGCTGCGGGTCGTGCGTGACCATGACGATGGTGGCGCCGTCGCGGTGCAGTTCCTCCAGCAGCTCCATGACGCTGCGCGCCATCGCGCTGTCGAGGTTGCCGGTGGGCTCGTCGGCCAGCAGCAGGCGGGGCTCGCCGGCCAGCGCGCGGGCGATGGCCACGCGCTGCTGCTGGCCGCCCGACAGCTCGGCCGGGTAATGCTTGCCGCGCGCCGACAGGCCCACGCGGGCCAGCGCCTCGGCGGCGCGCTTGCGGCGCTCGGCGGCGCCGAAGCCGCGGTAGCGCAGCGGCACCTCGATGTTGTCCAGCACGTTCAGGTCGGGGATGAGGTTGAACGCCTGGAAGATGAAGCCGATCTTCTCGTTGCGGATGCGTGAGCGCTCGGCGTCGCCCATGCGGCTGACGTCGATGCCGTCGAGCTTGTAGGTGCCGGCGCTGAAGGCCTCCAGCAGCCCGGCGATGGTCAGGAAGGTCGTCTTGCCCGAGCCCGACGGGCCGGTCACGGCGACGAACTCGCCCTCGTGGACGGTGAGGTTGAAGTCGCGCAGCGCATAGGTCTCGACCATCTCGGTGCGGTAGACCTTCTGCAGTTTTTCCATCTGAAGCATGGTGGGTTCCTCGACGATCAGTCAGCGATGAGCACGCGGTCCGCGCCCTTGAAGTTCTCGGTGCCGGAGATGACGACGCGGTCGCCGGCGGCCAGGCCCGACAGCACCTCCACGCGGTCCAGCGAGCGCGCGCCGAGCTTGACGGCCACCTTCTCGGCCACGCCGCCGCGCACCACGTAGGCATAGCTGCCGCCGCCCTCGTCGACGAAGCTGCCGCGCGTGACGCCCAGCACCTGCTCGCGGCGGTCCAGCAGCACGCGCACCGACAGGCGCTGGTTCTGGCGCAGCTGCTCCGGCTGCGCGCCGGCAAAGCGCAGCCGCGCCGCCACCTCGCCATTGACGACCTCGGGCGACACGGAGCTGACCAGCCCCTGCCAGCGCTGCGCCGCACCCGAGCCGCCGCTGATCTCGCCGGGCATGCCGGGCGCCAGCTCGCGGGCGAAGCTCTCGGCCACCTGCATCTGCACCTCCAGCGCCGACAGGTCGATGACCGACAGCAGCTTGGCGTCGCGGGCGACGTTGCTGCGGTCGGCGATGAAGAGCTGGCCCACCTGGCCGTCCACCGGCGAGCGCACCTGCAGCTCGGCCACCTGGCGCTCCAGCTCGGCGGCCAGCAGCTGCTGGCGCGACAGCGCGCTCTGCTTGGCCTGCACGTCCAGCTTCAGGCTGTCGGTCTTCAGGCCGCGCAGCGCCTGCGCCTGCTCCAGCGCCAGCCGGGCCTTGGCCAGCGCGTCCTGCGCGCGCTCCACCTGCATGCGCGCCGTCGCGCCGGCTTCGAAGGCCTGGGTCTGGCGGGCCAGGTCGTTCTGCGCGGTCTGGTGGTCGATGCGGGCGTTCTCGTAGGCGCTCTGCAGCGCGGCGCCCTGCTGGCGCGCCTCCACCTCGGCGCGGGCCAGGTCGGCGCGCAGCGCGTCCACCTGGCTGCGCTCCTGCGCAAGGCGGTTGGTGAGTTCCGGCGAGTCGACGCGGGCCAGCACCTGGCCCTGCTTGACGGGGTCGCCCGCCTTCACCAGCAGCGTCACCGTGCCGCCGCCCTGGGCGTACAGCGTGGGGCTTTGCGCGGCGACGACGCGGCCCTCGCCGGCCACGTCGCGCGTCAGCGGCGCCACCGCCACGGTGGCGATGCTCAGCCGCGAGGCGCTGACGGCCTGGTCGGCCGAGAACGCCTGGCGCAGCCGGCCACCGGCCAGCACGGCGATGGCCGCCACGAGGACGACGCCACCGCCCAGCAGCAGCGGCCAGCGGCGGGCCCGGGGAGCGAGCGGGCGGTCCTGCTCGGAGGTGTCGCGGAAGCGGGTGTTCATGCCCGGTCATTTCGCAAGCCATGTGCCAGGCCTGCGGGCTTGAAGAATCAAGCACTTGGCGCCGCGGACGGTGTCCGCGGACAGTGCGCGGACAGTCCGGGCCAAGACCCGGCGGTCTGGAGGCATTCGCGCTGCACCGCGATGACCGGGGATTCGCATGTGCCGGATTTCCGGGCCTCTGGCAGCAGGGCATGCCGCACCCGTCGCGCCACACTGGGTCTGCCGCCAACGGGCGCGGTGGCCTGTCAGCTACGCAGAGGATTTGTGTCGAAAGGCGATGTCCCCCCGCCTGACGTGGATCTCAGGATTGAAGGGGGTGTCGAGTACGTTCTTGCGGGTGGCGGAACATCGCTGTTTGATCGCGCCGGCGTTTTCACGAAAGAGGGCTGGCTCTCCGTCGAACTGGCGCGCGCATCACTCAAAGTCGAATGGAGGTCACCTATGCCGAACGTGAACGGGCGGACGCTGGTCATGGCAATACAAGCTGTCGACTTCAAGATCGCCGACCTTGAACAGACCATCGGCAGCATGCCGCCGGACCAGGGCGCCGACCTTGAGTCGCTGCTGTTGGCATACGAAAACGCCGCCGAAGCGCTCAGGAACGCATATGCGGCAGCGCTCTCGGAAACAAGCAACCTTCCTCCTTACGAGAAGCTGGTTCGAGCTCCCGGTCCGTCATCGCCCACGTAGCCATGGGCAAACGCGAGGGTGCACACCCTCAGACCGTGCCCACCGCCACCAGGAAGCAGTACGCCAGCACGGCCACCACCAGGCACAGGCCAACGGGCGAGAACGGGATGCGTGTCATGTCCATCTCCCTTGCGTTGGGCCGATGCGCGTCAGGTGCGCATCAGCCGGTCGGCATGACGCCAAGTCTGCGGTGACTGCGGAAACACTGTTGCCAGCGCGGTTTCCGACAGCCCCAGGTGACGGCGCAGCACGGCGGCGAGCACCTGGCGGAAGTCGTTGGCGACGGCCAGGTCGCGGCCGTCGGCCAGCGCGGCGGTGTCCAGCCCCGGCCAGTCGCCCAACACCTGGCCGCCCGCCACCGGGCCGCCCAGCAGCCACATGACGTTGCCGCGGCCGTGGTCGGTGCCGCCGTTGCCGTTCTGGCGCAGCGTGCGGCCGAACTCGCTGACGACGACGATGACGGTGTCCCGGTACGCATCGCCCAGGCCCACGGCCAGCGCGTCCAGCCCCTCGCCCAGGCTGGCCAGCCGGTTGGCGAGCTGGCCGCGCGCGGCGCCCTGGTTGACGTGGGTGTCCCAGCCACCCACGGCGGTGAAGGCGAGCTGGGTGTGCGGGTCCTTGCGGATCAGCGTGCCCAGCCGCCGCGCGTCGGCGGCGAAGCTGCGGGCCGACGGCGCGCCGGCGTCCGCGCTGGGGTCCATGGCCCGCGGCTCGGCGGCCGCCATGCTGCGCGCCATCTCGCCGCGGCCCTCGGTGGTGTCGCGCAGCGTGCTGCTGAGCTGCGCGTCGTTCGCATACAGCTTGGCCAGGCCGGCCTGCATCTGCGGGTTGTCGATGGCGCGGCGCTGCATCGCGTTGGGCCCCAGGCCCAGGCTGGCGACGCTGGCGGTGCCGGCAAAGATGCGCGGCGGCGTGCTGCCCTGGCTGATGGCGCGCGTCGGCGCCGGCTCGCCGGGCAGCACGGCCAGCAGCCGGTTCATCCAGCCGTCGGGCGTGGACTTGCGGCCCGGCGTGCCCGATTCCAGGTAGTCCTGCGCGTCGAAGTGGGAGCGCGTCGGGTCCGGCGAGCCGCTGGCATGCACGAAGGCGAGCTGGCCGCCGTCCCAGTGGCGCTTCAGCGGGCTCAGCGCGGGGTGCAGGCCGAACAGCGAGTCCAGCTTGAGGAGGCCATCGTCCGCGCCGGGTGGCGCCAGCGCGATCTGCGGCCGACTGTCGGCGTAGGCGCGCTCGCCGTAGGGCGCGACAACGGACAGGCCGTCCACCGCGCCGCGCAGCATGACGACGACCAGCTTCTTCTGGGCGCCGCCCTGTGCGCGCACGAGCGAGACCGGCAGGCCGCCCAGCGTGAAGGCGCCGAAGTGGAGGAGTTGGCGTCGCAACATCGCAATCACCTTTTCATGAAGTCGGGCGAGGCCAGCAGCAGCGCCACCTGCTGCGCCGCTGGTTCGGCCGCCAGCGTGCGGCGGGTGGGCTCGCTGACCGACGCGCCCAGCGTCGTGCTGAGCTGGATGGCGCTGACGCCGCTGCGCTGGCCCAGCGTCGTGGCCAGCTGCACGCGCTGCGTCAGCGCCTCGGGGTTGCGCCAGGCGGCGGCGGTGTTCTTGTAGCCGTCGGGCGTCTGCGCGCCGAACAGCGGCTGGCCGGCCTGCTGCAGCGCCTGCAGCAGCGGCTGGGGCTGGGCCAGCGGCAGGTCCAGCGCGCGCAGGCTGGACAGCAGGTACTGGTAGGGCGTCTTGAACTTGGCCTGGTAGGCCTCGCGGCTCCAGAACTCGTCGGCGCGGATCAGCGTGCGCGTGAACTCGCGCAGGTTGCCGCCGGTGGCGCGGAAGTTGTCGGCCAGCCGGGTGACCAGCGCGGCGGGCGGGTCGTCCGACACGAAGGCCTGCGCGAACTTGAACGCGAGGTGGCGGGCCGTGGCCGGGTGGGCGGCCAGCACGTCCAGCGCGCGCGTGCCCTCGGCCTGGCCGCTGCCCGGGATGGCCTGGCCCAGCCAGGTCTTGGCGCCACCGTCGTGCCGGCGCGGGTTGAACTCGAACACGTCGCCGGCCGTGGCGCGCGGGTCAATGCCCCAGCCGGTCAGCATGCGCGCCAGCTCGGTCACGTCGCGCTGCGTGTAGCCGCCGTCCACGCCCAGCGTGTGCAGCTCCATCAGCTCGCGGGCGTAGTTCTCGTTCAGGCCGCTGCGGCGCAGCGCGCCGGACCGCGCGGCGCCGGGCGCCACGCTCTGCGCGTTGTCCAGGTAGATCAGCATGGCCGGGTGCCGCGCCGTGGCGCCCAGCATGTCGCGGAAGCGCCCCAGCACATGCGGCCGGATGGCGCGCTGCTCGTAGTCGGCCACCAGCACGCCCACAGCCTGCTTGCCGACGAACACATTGAAGTGGTTGAACCAGAACTCGGTCAGCACCTCTTCCAGCTGCGCCGGGCTGTGCAGCGCGCGCGCCAGCCGCGCCGTGGCCGCCTGCTGCACCAGCGGCCGCACGTTCTCGCGCACGGCGTTCAGCGCGTCCATGCTGGGCGTGTCGCCCTTGGCCTGCTCGCGGCGCGCTTCGCGGGCGGCCTTCACGGCGTCGCGGTAGCGGGTCAGCAGCTCGCCCTGGCTGAGGCGCAGCACCTCCAGATCCGCCAGCCGCTCGGTCAGCGCGGCGGGCGGCGGCAGGCGGCGCGGCGCCAGCTGCTCGTCGAGAAACCTGTCCAGCCACCGCTGCGCGCCCTGCTCGGCGATGGCCGCGGCGTCGCCCGGGCGCGGGCCGTAGCCCAGCCGGTTCAGCGCATGCAGCGCGCGCTCGTCGGCGCTCAGGTCGATGGCGGCGGGGCCGGCCGCGGCCTGGCTGCGGCGCGTCAGCAGGCCCAGGCCCATCAGCGCGGCGGCGCTGCCCAGCATGAAGCGGCGGTGCTTGTTCATCGGCGATCTCCGTCCTTTGAGACGCAGCATGTCGCCGGGCACGCACGCCCATGTGGCGCGAGCGCAAAGATTTGTGTCAAGTGCTGACAAAGCCCCCGCCAACGGGGACGCGGCCGTCGTGGCCGCGCGGCGTCAGTGCCCGCCCAGCCAGCGCTCCAGGCTGCGCAGCGTGGCCGCCACGTCCAGCGGCTTGCTCCAGAAGCCGTCGAAGCCGCCACGGCGGGCCAGGTCGGCGGCCACGTATTCGGCCTCGGCCGTCACCAGCAGCGCCGGCACGCCGGCTGCCAGGCCGGCCTCGTGCAGCTGGGCCAGCAGCGCGTCGCCCGCCACGTCGGGCAGGCGCAGGTCGCACAGCAGCAGGTCCACATGCTGCACGGCAACGAAGCGCCGCGCCTCCGCGCCGCTGCGCGCCACGTGCAGGCGGCAGCCCGGCCGCAGCTCGACGATGCCCTGCATCAGCATCGCGTTGACCGGGTCGTCCTCGACGTACAGCACCTCGTGCATGGCCACCCCGCTCAACAGGCTCGCCACCGCGGCGGATGGGACGGGGGTGGCGCAACAACGGAAAGACACATATGGGGAACTGCCGGAATCGTTTGACGGCGATTATCAAATTTATTGATAGCACCGCCAGAGGCACCCCCTCAAATCCGGTAGCCTCCGGAAGATTTGCCAAATATTGCGCTAGGGCGCCGGGTGGCGAGTGGCGCCCAGCGCCAGCAGCCCCTGCGCCAGCTGCGCCCAGTCCGCGGCATGGCCGGCCGGGTCGGCGCCGGCCGCGGCCGCGTCTTCCAGCGCACGCGCCATCGCGGCCAGCCGGGGGTGGCCGATGAGCGCCAGCACCGCCTTCAGCCCATGGGCCACGCGGCGCAGCGCCGCCGCGTCGCCGGCAGCCAGCGCGGCGTCACCCTGGGCCAGGTCGTCCGCGAAGCGCTGGATGCAGCCGTCGCGGAAGGCCTCGAACATCGCCCGGTCGCCGCCGAAGTGGCGCTGCACCGGGTCGCCCTCGCCGTCCTCGGCGGCAGGCTCGGGCGACGGTGGCGCGGCGCGGCCGCGCAGCAGCTCGGCCACGCTGTCCAGCAGTTCCAGCAGCGGCACCGGCTTGCGCAGCGTGCGGGCGACGCCACGGGCGGCCAGCGCGAGGTGGCGGTCGTCATGCACGCCGGCGCTGAACACCAGCCAGGCCGGTGCACCGTCGCCCAGCGCGGCCCCCTCGGCCAACAGCGTCTCGGCCGAGCCGTCGGGCAGCATCAGGTCGCTGATGACGAGCTGCCAGCCGCCGCCGGCCAGCGCCTCGCGCGCCTGGGCCAGGCTGGCGGCCTGCTGCAGCTCGATGGGCGGCGCGGCGGCGTCGTGGCCCGGCAGTTCCTCCAGCGCCAGCTCGACGAAACGGGCGATGGACGGGTCGTCCTCGATGAGCAGCACGCGGGCGGCCATGGCGACGCCGGCCCTCAGGCCGGCTGCGCAGCGGTGGCCCGGGCCAGCAGCACCGGCAGCTCGGTGACCAGCGCCGTCTTGTGCACCAGCGGCACGCCTTCCAGCGCGAAGCGGTAGGGCTCGCGCTGCGCCTCGTCCAGCGCCGTGACGACGATGAGGCGGCTGCGCGCGAACTGCGGGTGTGAGCGCAGGCTGGTGATCAGCGCCGCGCCGTCGATGCCCGGCAGCAGGATGTCGATCAGCAGCACGTCAGGCTCCAGCCGCCCGGCCATCGCCAGGCCGGCGATGCCGTCGGACGCGACATGCAGCTCCGCGCCGGGCAGCTCGCGCTTGACGATGAGGCTGATGAGGTTCTGGAAGTGCACCGAGTCCTCGATCAGCAGCAGCGTGACCGGCCGCCCGCCCGCGGCCGCCACCGGCGGCGACGGTGCGGCGCTGCCGCGCGCGGCCAGCCAGGCGTCCAGCGAGTTGCGCAGGATGCGGCGGTGGCCGCCCGGCGTCTTCCACGCCTGCAGTTCGCCGCGGTCCACCATCAGCTGCACGGAGCGCACCGCCATGCCCAGGCGCTGGGCGGCCTCGGTCGTGGAGCAGGTGTCTGGGACGGAGGGGGTCGAATTCACACGCGACATTTTGCCGAATTCATGGACTGCCGTTTCAGATAACGTATTTGATAAAAACGGCGATATCGGAAAATCCAGCCGAACCGGAGTTCCACCATGTCGTCCCCCCTCTCGATCTCCCGGCCCGCGACAACGCGGCGCCCCCCCGCCCTGCCGGCCGCCGAGGCCGAGGAGCAGCGCGCGCACCGCGTGCGGCTGGGGCATCTGTCGGAGGCGCTGGCCCGCCGCCTGGGGCTGGATGCCGACACGGCGCAGCTGCTGCGCCTGGCCGCGCCGCTGCACGACGTGGGCGAGCACCATCCGGGCGAGACCTTCGAACCGGACTGGCCGCTGACCGCCGCCGAGGAGCGCCGCCGCCGCCAGGCCCAGCCCGAACGCGGCGCCGCGCTGCTGGGCGGCTCGCGGCTGCCGCTGTTCGCGCTGGCGGCCGAGATCGCGCTGCACCACCGCGAGCGCTGGGACGGCAACGGCTACCCGCGCGGGCTGAAGGGCAAGGCCATCCCGCTGTCGGCGCGTATCGTCGCGGTGGTGGACTATTTCGACGCCCTGACGATGCGCCGGCGCTTCCGCCCCGCGCGCGCCGACGACCTCGGCCTGGCCATGCTGGCCGAGCAGGCCGGCAGCGCGTTCGACCCGGAGATCGTCGCCGCCTTCGTGGCCCATGCACCGGCGCTGATCGCGCTGCGCGACCGCATCGACGCGTCCCGCGCGAGCGTCCCCGACCTGCCCCGGGGGCGGGCGTGAGGCGGCTGGCGGCGCTGCTGCTGTGCCTGCTGCCGCTGCTGGCCCCGGCGGCGGCGCCGTCCGTGTCGCAACGCGTGCAGGCCAGCGGCGAGCTGCGCGTGTGCATCTGGCCCGACTACTACGGCATCTCGCTGCGCAACCCGCGCACCGGCCAGCTGTCGGGCATCGACATCGACCTCTCCGCCGCATTCGCGGCCGACCTCAAGGTCACGCCGCGCTACGTGGACTCGTCGTTCGCGACGCTGGTGGACGACCTGCTGCAGGACCGCTGCGACGTGGCCATGTTCGCCGTCGGCCGCACGGCGCAGCGCGAGCGCCAGCTGCGCTTCAGCCGGCCCTACCTGGAGAGCGACATCTACGCCGTGACGACGCGCAGCAGCCGTGCCGTGCAGCGCTGGGATGATCTGGACCGCCCCGGCGTGCGCGTCGCCGTGCAGGCCGGCACCTTCATGGAGCCGGTCATGGCGGCGGCGCTCAAGCGCGCTACCCTCGTCGTCGTGCGCCCCCCGGACACGCGCGAGCGCGAGCTGGAGGCCGGCCGCGTCGATGCCTTCATGACCGACTACCCCTACAGCCGCCGCCTGCTGGACAACGCCGACTGGGCCCGCCTCGTGGCGCCGCCCGCGCCGTTCTTCGTGATGCCCTACGCCTACGCGGTGAAGCCCGGCGACAAGGCCTGGCTGGACACGGTGGACGACTTCGTCGCCCGCATCCAGCGCGACGGCCGGCTGCGCGCCGCGGCCGATCGCCACGGCCTGGGCGACATCGTGAGAACGCGTTAGCCGCCCTTGGCCGACACCCGCATGCCCCACCGAAACCGCTGGCGCCCGAGTGTCATCACCGCGGGCGCCGGCATGCTGCTGGCCGCCATGCTGCTGGCCGGCGCCGCGCACAGCCTGTGGCGCGAGCAGCGCGAGCAGGTGGACGAGACGGCCACGCGCCAGGCGCTGCTGGCACGCGTGCTGGAAGACCACGCCTGCCGCAGCCTGGACGCCACGCAGATCGCGCTGGCCGGCCTGGCCGACGTGGCCGCGCGCAACGCGCCGCCCGAGGTGCTGCAGGCGCTGTTGGACCAGACGCAGACCAGCCTGGGCTTCCTGCGCGGCGTGGCGCTGGTGGACGAGGCCGGCCAGGTGCTGGCCGCGGCCGACCCGGCGGACCGCGGCGCCCGCATCGAGCTGGATGCGCTGGGCCGCTGGCCCGACACCGGCCGCGACGCCGTCGGCGGCTTCATCGCCGCGCGCAGCCTGGCCGGGCTGGGCCAGGGCGGCGCGGTCGTGCCGCCCGGTGTGGGTTTCATCCCCGTCATGCGCGGTGCGCGGCTGCCCGACGGCCGCATGGCGCTGCTGGTGGCGCTGCTGAACCCCGACGCGCTGGCCAACTTCCAGCAACTGACGCTGAACGACCCGCTGGCCGCCGCCGCGCTGGTGAACATGGACGGCCGCCTGCTGGCCGCCACCAGCGGTGCCGATCGCCTGCCCGGCGAGCCGGTGCCGCGGCTGCTGGCGCCCGGCGCGCCGCTGGCGAGCGTGCGTGCCGGCGCCGAGCTGGGCCGCTGGGACGGCCCCGGCCTACGCGACGCGCCGCAGCTGGGCAGCTACCGCGCGCTGCGGGCCCGGCCGCTGGTGGTGCTGGTGGAGCTGCCGCAGGCGGAGCTGCGCCGGCAATGGCTGACCACGGTGCGCGACATGGGCGTGCCGGCCGTGGGCGTGGCGGTGGCGCTGCTGGTGCTGTCCGGCGTGGGCGCGGCGGCGCTGCGGGCGCGCGAGCGTGCGGCGCTGGCGCTGGACCAGGCGCAGCGCCAGGTGGCCGAGCGCGAGCGCGAGCTCAGCGCCATCTTCGGCAGCGTGCAGGACATGCTGTTCCGCACCGACGCCGCCGGCCGCGTGACCTTCATCAACGAGGGCTACGCGCGGCTCTCGGGGCAGCCCGTGGAGCAGGTGCTGGGCCGGCCGCTGCACGAGCTGTTCGGCGGCGCGCCGGCCGTGGCCGCGCTGTTCGACGCCTGCGACGCCGACGCCGCCCGGCCCCGCCAGGTGCGGGCCGAGTGGATCGCTGGCGACGGACAGGCCCGCGGCTTCGAGATCCACGTCGTGCCGCTGCGCCACGGAACGGGCGCGCTGGAGTGGGTGGGCAGTGCGGCCGACGTCAGCGGGCTGATCCGCGCGCAGGCCGAGCTGAGCGCGCAGCTGGGGCTGGCGCGCTCGCTGCTGGCGGGCAGCCCACTGCCGATGTCGGTGCTGGACGGCGACAACCGCTACCTGGACGTCAACCGCGCGTGGGAGCAGTTCACCGGCCGCCGCCGCAGCGACGTGCTGGGCCGGCGCGCCGCCAGCGACCTGCGCCCGGAGGAGGCCGCCGTGCACGACGCGCGCGACGCCGAGCTGCTGGCGCGCGGCGGCGAGATGAGCTACGAGGCCGTGTGGCACAGCCCCGACGGCCGCCGGCGCGACATCTTCGTCAGCAAGTCCACCTTCCCCGACGCGCAGGGCCGGCCCATGGGCATCGTCGTGTGCTTCATGGACATCAGCGACTTCCGCGAGGCCGAGCGCGCCACGCGGGCCGCGCGCGACGCGGCGCTGGAAGCCTCGCGCGCCAAGTCCGAGTTCATCGCCAACGTCAGCCACGAGCTGCGCACGCCGCTGCAGTCCATCCTGGGCTTCTCCGAGATCGGCGCGCTGCGCGCCCGCCACGAGCTGCGGCTGGCCGAGCTGTTCAGCGACGTGCACCGCGCCGGCCAGCGCATGCTCAGCCTCGTCAACGACCTGCTGGACCTCAGCAAGATCGAGCGCGGCAACGAACGGCTGCACGCCGAGCGGCTGGACCTGTGGCCGCTGGCCGCCGAGGTGGCGCGCGAGCTGTCGCCGCTGCTGGCCGCTCGCGGGCTGCGGCTGCAGATGGCGCCGGGCGCCGACGCGCTGGCTGTGCTGGGCGACCCGCTGCGGCTGCAGCAGCTGCTGCGCAACCTGCTGGCCAACGCGATCCGCTTCTCGCCGCAGGGCGGGCTGATCGAGCTGCAGGGCGGGCACGACGCCGACGGCCAGGTGCGCATCGCCGTGGCCGACCGCGGCCCCGGCATCCCGCCGGACGAGCTGGAGAGCATCTTCGACGCCTTCGTGCAGTCCAGCGCCACCAAGAACGCCGCCGGCGGCACCGGGCTGGGCCTGGCCATCTGCCGCCGCATCGCCGAGGCGCACGACGGCCGCGTCTGGGCCGAGAACCGGCCCGGCGGCGGCGCCGTCATCTCGCTGGCACTGCCGGCCGCGCCGACCGTCACACCTCCCTAGAATCCGCCGCCACAAGTCCCGCCACGACGAGCGGGCCAGGGAGGATGGCGATGACGACAAAGTTCATGAGCCGGGCTGCGGCCTGCGCAGCCGTATGGCTGCTGGCCGCCTGCGGCGGCGGTGGCGGCGGTGGATCGGGCAGCCCCTCGCCGGCCCCGGCGCCGGCCACCAGCAGCGTGGGCCTGCTGGCCATCGCGCCCACCGAGCCGGTGCCCGGCGGCGGCAGCGCGCAGCTGGCCGTCAGCCTCACCAACAGCGGCAGCGTGGCGGCCACGGGGCTGGTGTTCACGCCCAACCTCGCCACCGGCCTGACGCTCACCAGCCTGGGCTGCACCGGCAGCGGCGGCGGCGCCTGCCCCGCGGCCACCACCGGCACCAGCTTCGCGCTGCCCGACCTGCCCGCCAAGGCCAGCCTGTCGCTGACGCTGAACGTCAAGGTCGCCGCCGGCAGCAGCGGCGCGCTGACCAGCATGCCGGCCGTGCAGGCCGGCAACGACGCCGTCGCCAGCGACAACACGGCCGCCGCCAGCATCAAGGCCTACTCCGCCGACGTCGGCATCAGCGGCAGCGGCCCGACCGCCCCGGTGCCCGCCGGCAGCACGACGGCCTACACGATGACCGTCAGCAACGCCGGCCCCGACGAGGCGCGCGACGTGCAGATCACCAACACGCTGGGCAACGCGCAGACGCTGGGCACGCTGAGCTGCAGCGCCAGCGGCGGCGCCATCTGCCCCACGGCCATCGGCCCGGCCATGCGCGTGCCGCTGCTGCCCAAGGGCGGCGCGCTGGTGTTCACCGTGCAGGCCACGGTGGCCGGCGGCTTCAGCGGCGGCATCGCCAACGTGATGCAGGCCAGCGCGGCCGGCGACCCGCTGGACACCAACAACGCCACCGGCGTGCAGCTGACGGCCTACGCACCAGCCACGGGGCCGGCACCGGCGGGCCAGACCACCATCGCGCTGCAGAGCGACAACGGCGACTACATCGGCGCCGGCCGCAGCTACAGCTACTCGCGCGCCACCGCCAACGTGAACGTCAGCGCGGACGGCGCCCGGCTGCAGGTGCAGGTGACGGGTGACGACAACTGGAACGCGCAGTTCCAGCTGCCGGCCGGCTTCAACACCTTGGCACCCGGCACGTACAACGGGCTGCGGCGCTTCCCGGAGGCCGGCAGCGGCGGCGTCGACTGGGGCGGCAACGGCCGCGGCTGCAACCAGATCACCGGCAGCATGGTCGTCAACAGCGTCAGCTACGTGGACGGCCAGCTGAGCGCCATCGACTTCAGCTTCGAGCAGCATTGCGAAGGCCAGGCGCCGGCGCTGCGCGGCCAGGTGCGCTGGTTCGCCAGCGACACGACGGCCCCGGCCGGCCCGCTCAACCCGCCGCCCGACACGCTGTGGGCCCCGGCCGCCAGCGCGCTGCCCGCCACCGGCAACTACGTCTACCTGACCAGCGACGGCGGCGACTACATCGGCGGCGGCGCCACCGTCACCTACACGCAGGCCGACGCCATGCTGGACGTCACCACCGCCGGCGGCCGCGCGACGGTGCGCGTCACGGGCGACCAGAACTGGCGCGGCGAGTTCCAGGGCATGCAGGGCCTCAACACGCTGCAGACCGGCCAGTACGGCAGCCTCAGGCGCTACCCCTTCCACAACCCGGTGCGCGGCGGCCTGGACTGGAGAAGTGACGGCCGCGGCTGCAACACGCTGACCGGCTGGTTCGTCGTCGACCGGGCGACCTACATCGACGGCGCGCTGACCGCGCTGGACCTGCGCTTCGAGCAGCATTGCGAGAGCGCCACGGCGGCGCTGCGCGGCAAGGTGCACTGGGAAGCCGGCGACCGCACCGCGCCGCCCGGCCCGCTGCAACCGCCGCCCACCGGGCTGTGGGCGCCCGCCACCGGCGCCACGCCGGCCAGCGGCAGCTACGTCTACCTGACCAGCGACAGCGGCGACTACATCGGCGGCGGCCGCACCTCCACCTACACGCGCCGCGACGCGGTGCTGGGGGTGAACCTCAGCGGCCGCAAGCTGACCGTGTCGGTGACCGGCGACGAGTCCTGGACCGGCACCTTCGAAGGCATGAACAGCCTGGCCGACCTGCAGCCCGGCTACTACGGCAAGCTGCAGCGCCACCCCTTCCACAACCCGACCCGCGGCGGCATGGACTGGAGCGGCCAGGGCCGCGGCTGCAACCGGCTGACGGGCTGGTTCGTCGTCGACAAGGTCAGCGTGACCGGCGGCCAGCTGACCGCGCTGGACCTGCGCTTCGAGCAGCACTGCGAGGGCGGCACGGCGGCGCTGCGCGGCCAGATCCACTGGGACGCCAGCGACCTCGGCCAGCCGGCCGGCCCCGTCAACCCGCCGCCCGCCGGGCTGTGGCTGCCGGGCACGGGCAGCACGCCGGCCAGCGGCAGCTACGTCTACCTGACCAGCGACAGCACCGACATCATCGGCAACGGCGGCACCTACACGTACACGCCGGCGAACGCGACGCTGAGCGTCACCAGCAACGGCCGCCGCATCAGCGTGACGGTGAACGGCGACCGCACCTGGACCGGCGAGTTCCAGGCCATGGACGGGCTGGCCCAGCTGCAGCCGGGCTACTACGGCGGCCTGCAGCGCTACCCCTTCCACAACGTGGCCAAGGGCGGCATGAGCTGGGCGGGAACAGGCAGCTGCAACACGCTCAGCGGCTGGTTCGCCATCGACAGCATCAGCTTCGCCAACAACCAGCTGGTGGCACTGGACCTGCGCTTCGAGCAGCGCTGCAACGGCAGCACCGCGGCGCTGCGCGGCAGGGTCCGCTGGGCGCCCTGATGCCGCGGCGCCGTTCCCAAGGCGACAGACGCGCACGGCGCGGCTGCGCAGAATGGGTGCCCTGCCCCGCCGACGGAGACCTGCCGTGACCGCACGCGCCACCTTCACCCGCATGGACGCCAGCACCCGCGAGGACTGGGCGGCCATCGTGCCCGAGGCCATGCAGATGGCGCGCACGCTGCCCGACCGCGTGCTGGCCCACCTGCGGCTGCTGGACGGCGACTTCGGCGGCTTCCCGGTGGACCGGCTCACGCACTGCCTGCAGACCGCCACGCTGGCCCACCGCGACGGGCGCGACGACGAGTACGTCTGCTGCGCGCTGCTGCACGACATCGGCGACACGCTGGGCAGCTACAACCACCCGGACATCGCCGCGGCCATCCTCAAGCCCTTCGTGACCGAGGCCAACCTGTGGATGGTGCAGCAGCACGGCATCTTCCAGGGCCACAACTTCTTCCACCACATCGGGCTGGACCGCGACCTGCGCGAGCAGTTCCGCGGCCACCCGCACTTCGAGCGCACGGCCGAGTTCGTCGCGCTGTACGACAACACGGCCTTCGACCCCGCCGCCGAGGCGCTGCCGCTGGCCTTCTTCGAGCCCATGCTGCGCCGGCTGATGGCGGCGCCGCGCCAGTCCGTCTACAAGGCGGCAATGGCCAGCCCGGGCTGACGGCGGTGTGACGCGCCGCCCCCCCGCGGCCGACCGTGCGCCGAGCGCTTAAGCTCCCGGCATGCCCGTGCTTCTCCTCATCGACCTGCAGGTCGGCATGACCTGGCCCCGCGAGCGCAACAACCCGCAGGCCGAGGCCGGCATCGCCCGGCTGCTGGCCGCCTGGCGCCGCGCCGGGCAGGCGGTCGTGCACGTGCGCCACCTGTCGCGCACGCCGGGCTCGCCGTTCTGGCCGGGCCAGCCGGGCGCCGAGTTCCAGCCGGCGCTGGCGCCGCTGGCGGGGGAGCACGTCGTCGAGAAGAACGTGCCCGACGCGTTCACGCACACGGGGCTGGAGCGCTGGCTGCATGCACGCGGCCACCGCGAGCTGGTCATCGCCGGCGTCAGCACCAACAATTCCGTGGAGGCCACCGCGCGCATCGCCGGCAACCTGGGCTTTCGCACGCACGTCGTCGGCGACGCCTGCTTCACGTTCGACCTGACCGACCTGCGCGGCGTGCGCCACCCGGCCGAGGAGGTGCACCAGATGGCGCTGGCCAACCTGCACGGCGAGTACGCCAGCGTCATCGACACGGCCGCGGCCGAGCGGCTGGCTGGCTAGCCCCGGGGTTGCCGACACAATCCGCGGCCACGCCCACCGAGCCCACGATGCGACTCCTCCTCGTCGAAGACGACCCCATGATCGGCGACAGCCTGCGCGAGGCGCTGCGACGCCAGGGCTTCGCGGCCGACTGGGTGCGCGACGGCCAAGCCGCCGAGGCCGTGCTGGCCAGCGGCGAGCGCTTCGACGCCGTGCTGCTGGACCTGGGCCTGCCCAAGCGCGGCGGGCTGGAGGTGCTGCGCGCGCTGCGCGGCCGCGGCGACGCCACGCCGGTCATCGTGCTGACGGCACGCGACGCGACGTCTGACAAGGTCGCCGGGCTGGACGCCGGCGCCGACGACTACCTCGTCAAGCCCTTCGAGCTGGACGAGCTGCTGGCGCGGCTGCGCGTCATCGCGCGCCGCCAGAGCGGCCGCACCGACACGGCGCTGGCCGTGGCCGACCTGCGGCTGGACCCCGCCACGCGCGAGGTGACGCGCGCCGGCCGGCCCATCCTGCTGTCGGCGCGCGAGTTCGCGCTGCTGCAGGCACTGCTGGAGCGGCCGGGCGCCATCGTGTCGCGCGCGCAGCTGGAGGACCGGCTGTACGGCTGGGGTGAGGAGCTGGAGAGCAACGCCATCAGCGTCTACATGCACCAGCTGCGCAAGAAGCTGGGCGCCGACCTGCTGCACACGGTGCGTGGGCTCGGCTACTACGCCGGCCCCGAGAAATCATGACCTGGCTCTCCACGCTGCGCGGCCGCCTGTTCGCGCTGCTGGCCGTGCTGGGCGCCGTGACGGCGGCGGCCGTCGCCGGGGCCACCTACGTCAGCGTGCGCGCCGAGGCCGATCAGCTGTTCGACTACCAGCTGCGCCAGACCGCGCTGTCGCTGCGCGACCAGGGCCGCGTCGCGCCGGACGAGGCCGCCGCGCTGGCGGACCCGGGGCTGGACTACGTCGTGCAGATCTGGTCGGTGCAGGGGCTGGAGCTGTATTCCAGCCGGCCGCAGGGCATGACCGAGCCGCTGCCGGCGCGCGCGGTGCTGGGCTACTCCAACCTGCGCCTGGCCGGGCAGGACTGGCGCGTGTTCAGCGCCGCCACGCCGCTGCGCGTCGTGCAGGTGGCGCAGCCGCTGGCCGTGCGCCAGAAGCTCGCCGCGCTGGCCGCGCTGCGCAGCGTGGTGCCGGTGGCGCTGGCGCTGCCGCTGGTGGCGGCTGCGGTGTGGTGGCTGATCGGCGTGTCGCTGGCGCCGCTGGCACGCGTGACGCACGCCGCCCAGGCCCGCGGCGCGACGGCGCTGGACGCCCTGCCCACCGCCGGCCTGCCTGGCGAGGTGGCGCCGCTGGTGGACGCCTTCAACGCCCTGCTGGCCCGGCTGGCCGATGCCTTCGACGCGCAGCGCAGCTTCGTCGCCGACGCGGCCCACGAGCTGCGCTCGCCGCTGACGGCGCTGAAGCTGCAGCTGGGCCTGCTGCGCGACTCGGCCCCCGGCGAGCAGCAGGACGCGGCGATCGCCCGCCTGCGCAGCGGCATCGACCGCGCCGTGCGCATGGTCGAGCAGCTGCTGGCGCTGGCGCGCGCCGAACCGGGCGCAGACACCGCCGCGCTGCCGCTGGACCTGGCCGACCTGGCCCGCCAGGCCGTGGCCGACGTGCAGCCGCTGGCGGACAAGGCGGGCGTCGCGCTGACGCTGCACGCGCCCGACCCGCTGCCGCTGACCGGCGACCCGCAGGCGCTGCGCGGCGCCTGCCGCAACCTCATCGACAACGCCGTGAAGTACGGCGCCGCGACCGTGCAGGTCAGCGCCCTGCGCGGCCCGCGCGGCGCGCCGCTGCTGCGCGTGGACGACGACGGACCGGGCATCCCGCCCGACCAGCGCGAGCGCGTGTTCGACCGCTTCCAGCGCGGCGACGACGCCAATGTAGAAGGCAGCGGCCTGGGCCTGGCCATCGTGAAGGCCGCGGCGCGGCAGCAGGGTGCGACGGTGCAGCTGGCGGACTCGCCGCTGGGCGGCCTGCGCGCGGAGATCGGCTGGCCCGCCTGAGCGCTGTGTGGGTGCCGGCGCTGATACAGCACGCCACGCGCCCCGCCCCGCTGTCCCTTCCCCCCCGCCCCGGCAGCCGCTGCAATGGCGGCATGAACGAACTGCTGCCCCTGCTGACCTACTGCACGCTGATGTCCGGCACGCCCGGCCCCAACAACATGATGCTGGTGGCCAGCGGCGCCCACCATGGCTACCGGCGCACGCTGCCGGCCATCCTGGGCATCAACGCCGGCGGTGCGGTGCAGACCTTCGTGACCTGCCTGGGCCTGGGCGCGCTGTTCGTGGCCTGGCCGGCCCTGCATGCGGCGCTGAAGCTGGCGGGCACGGTCTACATGCTGGTGCTGGCCTGGAAGCTGGCCGGCGCACCGGCCGCGCAGGACCGGCCGCCCGCTCAGGTGGGTTTCGTGGCGGCCGCGCTGTTCCAGGCCGTCAACCCGAAAAGCTGGATCAAGTCCGTCACCATCGCGTCGGTCTTCATGCCCACGGGCCTCGGGGTCGTCGAGGGCGCGCTGCTGGTCAGCGCGCTCGGCGCCGTCGTCGGCTTCCCGTGCATCTCGATGTGGGCGCTGTTCGGCGCGTGGATAGGCCGCTTCCTGAAGAGCCCCGCGCGGCGGCGCGTGTTCAATGCCATCATGGCCGCCTCGCTGGCCGTGCTGGCCCTCCTGTTGCTGCGCTGATGTTCTCGTTGGACCGCGATTCCTCCACCCCGCTGGCCGACCAGATCGAGCAGCGCCTGCATGCGCTCATCCAGAGCGCGCAGCTGCCGCCCGGCGCGCGGCTGAACTCCATCCGCCAGCTCGCCGCGCAGCTGGGCGTCAGCCCCAACACCGTCGTCACCGCCTACGACCGCCTCGTCGCCGCCGGCCTCATCGACTCGCGCGGCACGGCCGGCTTCTTCGTCGCCGACAGCTCCGCCAACGCGATGCCCGACGCCACGCGCGTGGAGGCCGGCGAGGAGCAAGAGGCCGTGTGGCTGGCCCAGCAGGCCAACGACCAGAAGGCCGGCGTGCTGCTGGCCAGCAGCGGCGCGCTGCCGGCCACGTGGCTGGAAGACGCCGTGCCCGCCGCCGCCGTGCAGCGCGGCCTGGCGCGCGCCACGGCCGGCATGGCCTCGCGCTGCCCGCCGCAGGGCCTGCCGGAGCTGCGCGAGCGCATCGCCATGCTGCTGCGCGGCCAGGGCGTGGCGGTGGACGCCGGCCGCGTGCTGACAACCTACGGCGGCACGCACGCCATCGACCTCATCTGCCGCGCCTTCCTGCGCCCGGGCGACTCGGTGGCGGTGGAGACGCCCGGCTACTTCCTGCTGTTCGACCGGCTGCGCCAGGCCGGCGTCAACATCGTGCCGGTGCCGCGCCGCCATGACGGCATCGACCTGGACGCGCTGGACGCCGCCTGCACGCAGCACCGCCCGCGGCTGCTGTTCATCCAGAGCGTGCTGCACAACCCCACCGGCTGGGGCAGCAGCGCCGCCAACCTGCACCGCGTGCTGATGCTGGCGCAGCGCCACCACGTGCTGATCGCCGAGGACGACGTGCAGGGCCACTTCCACCCGGGCATGCCGACGCGGCTGGCGCAGCTGTCGGGGCTGGACGGCGTCATCTACTACTCCAGCTTCGCCAAGGCCATGAGCCCCGCGCTGCGGCTGGGCTACATGGCCGCCGAGCCCGAGCTGCTGAAGCCGCTGCTGCGCGAGAAGATCCTGTCGGTGCTGACGACGGCGGCGCTCAACGAGTTCGTCATGCTGGAGGTGCTGGCCGCGGGCCGCTGGCGCAAGCACCTGGACCGGCTGCAGCAGCGGCTGGGCGCCGCCCGCGTCAGCGCCGCGCGCCAGCTGCGCGAGGCCGGCATGCCGCTGGAGCACGCGGGCGAAGGCGGCCTGTTCCTGTGGGGCGCGCTGCCGGCGGGCGTGGACGTGGACGGGCTCGTCAAGGAGGCGTTCCGGCGCGGCATCCTGCTGGTGCGCGGCGCCACGTTCGCGGCCGACGGCGCGGCCGACCCGCACCTGCGCTTCAACGTCGCCTTCAGCCAGCAGCCACGGCTGGCGGAGTTCCTGCGCGAGCAGCTCGGCGCCGCCAGCAGTGCGCACGCCCTTCTGGAGCGGGCGCGCCATGCGCGCGCGGCGACCGGCGTTGGCGCAGCCAGGCCGGAACAGGGAAGCCATCGCCGCTAGGCGACCGGCCTATTTGAACAAGCCTGCCCCTGCGCGGTCGCATGCCTGTGCGGAGGTCCTCGAATCAGCGGATGTGTTCGGCGCGGGGACCCTGTAAGTTCACGGCGTCCGGCAACGAGCGGCGCTCATGCCGGGGCAGCACATCCAGCAGAGGGCACGATGACGCATCTGAACAATCTCTTCTTTGACAAAGGCGCCTACCGGGCGCGAGAGGGTATGAGCGTGATCCGCCCGATCGAGCTTCCCAAAGGGATGGTCATTTACCGCTTCTACGACAGCAATCGCTCGCGAACGCCCGAAGAAGGCGTGCACGGCGTCTGGTGGATGGAGTTCGAGTATTTCCAGAAGATCAAGCACTTCGCCGATCAGCACGGCTACAGCCGGAGCTACGCGGCACGGTTGTTTGCAGCCATCCTCTATGAGTGGAGCGAAGTGAATGCGTATGTCGCTTGCGAAGTCACAGCGCCGCTTCACGCGTGGAAGGGCCGAGGCAAGCAGGTCCAAAGCACTGGCAAGGACTCGCGCGACCTGGACCGGATGACACCCATGCAGGGCGCCCTGGAGATCTACCAGCTGTGCGTACCCGGGCTGGACGGCGCCTTCTCCGTCGCACCAAGGGCCCTGCAGGTCACCCGCAGCGGCGCCCTGTGAGTTCCATCGGGGCACGCGCGCGCTGCTTCAGCGGCTTATCGCAGGACGCCGCCGGCGCTGCCAGTCCTCGACGGCGCTGACGACGCCCTCCCACGCGCTGCGGTCGTAGGTGACCGCGGCAAACAGGTTGTCGGCCGACGGCTGCTGCCGCACGGCCGTGCCGGCCAGCCGCTCCAGCGGCGCCCGCGCGGCGGCCACGCAGCCCGCCAGGTCGGTGAACGTGGAGGCCACGCGGTGGAACAGCACGCCGCGCTGCAGCTCCGTCGCCTTCAGCGAGGGCGCTTCCATCGCACGCAAAAAGATGCGCGCCCGGCTGTCGCCCAGCAGTTCCACGCACAGCTCGCGGCGCCAGCCGGTCAGCGTCTGTTCGGGCGTCAGCGGGGGCAGGGAGTCATCGATTTCCAGAGTCATCGCGACAGTGTGCAGCACCGCCGTGACGCCCCGGCGGCGGATGTGTCGCGATGCTTCGAGAGGCACTGCAAAAGCGCCCGCTGAAACCCGCGGCTGCGACAGTTGCGCGCTGTTTCGCCGTCAGGCCGCCGGCGGCGCCACGCTCACCGCGTCGCCCACGCGGATGGCGCCGCCTTCCAGGATGCGCGCCGTCATGCCGCCGTGGCCGCGCATCGCCGCATAACCGCCCGGTCCGATGACCTCCTCCATGCGCGAGCACGGCGCGCACGGGCCGACGAGCTGGATCAGCGCATCACCCACCCGCAGCCGCGCGTTCTTCAGCGACAGCAGGTTGATGCCCGACACGACGAGGTTGCGCCGCAGGTCGACGGGGTCCAGCGGCCCGCTGCGCGCGAACGCCGCGATCAGCGGCAGGTGTTCGTACTGGATCAGCGTGACCTGGCGCGTTGACAGCTCCGCCTCGCCGCGCTGGCCGAGGCGGTCGTCGGCCAGGCCGATGCCGGCCAGCGCCATCGTCTGCGGCACCAGCCGCGCCCGCTCGCGCGGTGCGCCGCGCACGACGATGGCGTCGATGCGGCCCTGGATGTGGGCGGGCGGGGTCATGAGGTCGCGCAGGGTCTTCATGCCGCGACGCTACCGCGGTCAGCCGCCCGCCGTGGCGCGCTGCCCCAGCCGCGCCTTGTCGCGCCCCGGCGGCGCGCCGAACAGGCGGCTGTACTCGCGGCTGAACTGCGACGGGCTGTCATAGCCCACGCTGTAGCCGATGGCCGCCACGTCGCCGGCGTCGGCCAGGATGCGCGCCCGCGCCGCCTGCAGCCGGATCAGCTTCTGGTACTGCAGCGGGCTCATCGTCGTCGCGCCGCGGAAGTGGCGGTGGAAGGACGACTCGCTCATCGCCACCATGTCGGCCAGCATCGGGATGGAGATGGGCTCGGTGTGGTGCGCGCGGATGAAGCGGATGGCCCGCCCGATCTGCGACAGCCGGCTGTCGGCCAGGCCGATCTGCCGCACCATCGCGCCCTGCGGCCCGTGCAGCAGCCGCCACACCAGCTCGCGCTCCACCAGCGGGCGCAGCACGTGGGCGTCGCGCGGCGAGTCCTTCAGACGCAGCAGCCGCACGACGGTGTCCAGCAGGTCGGCGGGCGCATCGCTGACGGCAAAGCCGGTGGCCTCGGTGGCGGCGATGTCGGCCGGGGCCATCTCCAGCAGCAGCGACGAGATGATGGACGCCTGCAGCGTCAGGCCAGCGGCGAGGTAGGGCAGCTCGGGGCTGGCCTCGGTCACGCAGCCGGCCACGGGCAGGTCCACGCCGACGACGAGGAACTGGCCCTCGCGGTAGTCGAAGATCTGGTCGCCCAGCATGGCGCGCTTGGCGCCCTGCGCGACGACGGCGAAGGCCGGCTCCAGCACATGGTGCTGCAGCTCGGTGGGGGCCTCGGCGGCCACGGCAAACACGTCGACCTTGCCCGCCACGGGGCCGGCGTGGCGCCGGATCAGGTCCTTCAGTTCTTCGAGCGAGCCCATGGCGGCACGCTACCTGCTGCGCCGGGCTTGCTCAAGCGTGCGGCGCCCGGATTGAGCGATTTGTGCAAGAGGCTGACGCTTTTGGGCTACCCAGCCCGGAGCGCCAGCCGCAGCGCGCCGGGCTCGGCCGCAGCCTGCGAGGATCGTGCAATCACATGACCGGATTTGGCTGCCCGAAACCGGCGCCGGCCGGTTCAATGCGGGCCTCGCAAGGAGGTCCCCATGAACATGCAAGGCAACACCATCCTCGTCGCCGGCGGCGCCCGCGGCATCGGGCGCGGCGTGGCCGGGCTGCTGCAGCGGCTGGGCAACGAGGTGCTCGTCTTCGACGCCGAACCGGGTGCGGCGCAGGCCGCCGCGCGGGCCTGCCCCGGCCTGCAGGCGGTGGAGCTGGCGCTGGCCGACCCGTGGAGCGTCGCCGCCTTCGCCGAGCAGGTGGCCGCGCGCTGCCCGGGCCTGAACCTGCTGCTGGACATCGCGATCGCCTTCCCCGTGACCCACCTGCCCGGGCTGCGCGCGCTGCTAGACGACGACACGGCGGCGCACCGCGCGGAAGCCCACCGGCTGGGCATGCAGCACCTGGCCGGCGCGCTGATGCCGCACCTGCGCAAGCGCACGCACAGCGCGGTGATGACGCTGTCCGTCGGGCCGGCGGCACAGCCCCGGGCCGGCGGGCTGGCGGCCTGGGCGGCGGGCAGCGGCGGACTGCACGCCAGCGCCCTGTCGGTGAGCAAGGGCTGGGCCCGCGCCTGCATCGAGGTCATCGACGTGGCGCGCCCGTCCCGCGCCGAGCGCATGAGCGCCGAGGCCGCGGCCCGGCCCGACGCGGTGCCGCGCACGCAGTTCGTCACCCGCCTGGCCCACCTGCTGGCCGAGGGCCTGCACGAGACCGCGGCGCTGGCGCGGCTGCAGGCGCTGTGGGCCGCGCCCCGCCCGGCGCCGCGGCGCCTGCGCGACGACGGCCTGCTGTCGGAGGTCCACTGAGCCGCCGGCCCTAACTTTCGCCTCACCTTCGCCTCATCGAGCGCTCACCTGGGCTTCCTAGAGTCCGGGGCATCGGCTGCACCGCAGCCTGTTGCTCAAGGAGCCGACATGACCCAGACCGCCAAGCTGACCCTGACCGCCGCCGCCGCCGCGCTGCTGGCCGCGGGCGTGACGCTGACCACCACCGCCTCCGGCTGGACGCTGCCCGGCCTGCAGAAGTCGCCCGCCACCGAGGCCGCCACCGGCAGTGCTGCGCCAGCCGCCGTCGCGCCCGTGGCCGCCGCCACCCCGGCGCCCTCACCCGCCGCCGCGCTGCCCCCTGCGCTGGTGCCCAACTACCGCGCCATCGTGCAGACGCAGGGGCCGGCCGTCGTCGGCATCACCGTGGCCGGCCTGCACAAGGTGGGCAACGACGATGACGACGGCGACGCCGGCCCCGCCGCGCGTGGCGAGGACCCGTTCTTCCGCTTCTTCCGCGGCGTGCCGGGGCTGCGCCTGCCGCAGCCGGGCGCCCAGCCGTTCCGCGGCCAGGGCTCGGGCTTCATCATCAGCGCCGACGGCATCGTGCTGACGAATGCCCACGTCGTGCGCGACGCCAAGCAGGTGACCGTCAAGCTCAGCGACCGCCGCGAGTTCGCCGCCAAGGTGCTGGGCAGCGACCCGGCCACCGACATCGCCGTGCTGAAGCTGGACGCCAAGAACCTGCCCACCGTGCAGCTGGGCGACCCCAAGCAGGTGCAGGTGGGCGACTACGTGCTGGCCATCGGCGCGCCCTATGGCTTCGAGCAGACGGCCACGCAGGGCATCGTCAGCGCCAAGGGCCGCTCGCTGCCGGGCGACAGCGTGGTGCCCTTCATCCAGACCGACGCGGCCGTGAACCCCGGCAACTCGGGTGGCCCGCTGTTCGACGCGTCGGGCCGCGTCGTGGGCGTCAACGCGCAGATCTACTCGCAGAGCGGCGGCTTCCAGGGCCTGGCGTTCTCCATCCCCGTGGACGTGGCGCTGCGCGTGAAGGACCAGATCGTCGCCACCGGCAAGGTGGAGCACGCGCGCCTGGGCGTGACGCTGCAGGACCTGTCGGCGCCGCTGGCCTCGTCGTTCGGGCTGGAGGCGCCGGACGGTGCGCTGGTGTCCAGCGTGCAGCCGGGCAGCGCGGCGGCCAAGGCCGGGCTGAAGGCGGGCGACGTCATCACGGCCATAGACGGCGAGCCGGTGCGCATCGCCGGCGACGTGTCCAGCCGCGTCGGCCTGGCACGGCCGGGCGACAAGCTCAAGCTGGAGCTGTGGCGCGACAAGAAGCGCACCAGCGAGACCGTGGCACTGGGCCGCGCCGACAAGGAGGCGCAGGAAGCCAGCGCCGCGCCGCAGGGTGCCCAGCTGGGCCTGGCGCTGCGCCCGCTGGCGCCGCAGGAGCTGCGCGGCTCGGGGCTGGACCATGGCCTGCTGATCGAGCGCGTGGGCGGCCCCGCGCAGCTGGCCGGCGTGCAGCCCGGCGACGTGCTGCTGGCGCTGAACGGCAAGCCGGTGCAGAACATCGACGAGGTGCGCGCGGCGATGAAGGAAAGCCCCAAGTCGGTCGCGCTGCTGGTGGCGCGCGACGGCCAGCAGATCTTCGTGCCGGTGCGGCTGGGCTGACCGTCTCGGGCCGGCGTCGCCGGCCCGCTTTCTTCAGGAGTTGCCGATGAACACGCGCCGTTTCTCCCCCGCCTTCCTGCTCGCGCTGGCGACCGCCGCGGGCGCCGCCCCCGAGGCCTCGCCCGCCGTCACGCGCTCGCTGGCCCAGGGCCATCGCATCGACGTCGCGCTGCGCCAGGGCCGGCTCAGCCTCGCCCAGGCCAACGCGCTGCAGGACGCCCGCGCGCTGCAGGAGCAGCAGGCGCGCAGCCTCGCGGCCGGGCACAAGGACGTGGCCGCGGCGTTGGTGTTGAGCCACCAGCAGGACCGCCTGGACTGGGCGATCGTCAGCGGCAACCCGCAACTGCTGTCGTGAGACGCCGGCGCCGAAGCCCGTGACCGGGCGAGGGTCAGGGCATGCCGTTGTCGACCAGCTCGGCAAAGCCCGGCCGGCTGCTCAGCCGCTGCATCCACGCCGCCACTGCCGGCAGCTCGACGCGCTCGATGGGCGCGTTCATCCAGCGCTGGGCGGACAGGCCCAGCACGATGTCGGCCAGCGTGAAGTCGTCGCCCACGACATGAGCCCCGGTGCGCGCCAGCTGCGCGTCCAGCATCGCCATGTGGCGGTTCCAGCCCGCCACGCTGGCGGCGATGGCTTCGGGCGCCGCGGGCTGGCCGCGCACCAGCGCCATGAAGGCCACGCGCCACGCGTTGTTCAACTCGCCGGCCTGCCAGTCCATCCACTGCTCCACGCGGGCGCGCGCCTGCGGCTGGGCGGGCAGCAGCGTCGTGGCGCCAGCCTTCGCGGCAAGGTAGCGGCAGATGCTGTTGCTCTCCCACAGCGTGAAGTCGCCATCGACGAGCAGCGGGATCAGGCCGTTGGGGTTGAGCGCCAGGTACTCTGGTTCCTGCGGCGAGCGGAAGCCCGCGCCCCAGTCCTCGCGGGGCAGGTCCAGGTCGAGCTGCGCCGCGGTCCACATGACCTTGCGCACGTTGATGGAGGTGAGGCGGCCGAGCAGTTTCATGCGGGCGAGTGTCGCCTGAGCCATAGGCACGCGCTGGCCGCGTGCAGCGCGGCGGGTGGTGCGGCGGGGAACTGCTGCGGCCCGCCCGGCCGCGCGTTGGTCAACACGGCAGCGGTCACGGCCTCAGTCCCGGAAGTTGCTGTTCAGGCGGTCCAGCTTGCGCAGCAGCGCCGGCCACACGAACGCGCCGCCCAGGCCGCCCGTCTGCACGCGCATCGCCTCGGCGGTGCCGCGCAGGATGGCCGGGTCCACCTGTGTGAGCGCGCCACCGCCGCTCTGCGCGGCGAGCTGGATGCGGCAGGTGGCCTCGAAGGTGTGCATGGCCAGGAAGGCATCGGCCACCGACCGGCCCACCGTCAGCAGGCCGTGGTTCTTCAGCAGCAGGAAGGTGGCGGCGCCCAGGTCGGCCTGCAGGCGCGGCCCCTCGTCGGGGCGGAAGGCCACACCCTCGTAGCCATGCGTGGCCAGCGACGCCAGCACGAAGGTGGACTGCTGCGAGATGGGCAGCACGCCGCCCGCCTGCGCGCTGACCGCCACACCGGCCGTCGTGTGGGTGTGCAGCACGCACTGCACGTCGGGCCGCGCCGCGTGCACGGCGCTGTGGATCACGAAGCCGGCGGGGTTGACCGGGTACGGCGAGTCGATCACCTTGTGGCACTGGCCGTCCACCTTCACGAGGCTGCTGGCCGTGATCTCGTCGAACATCAGCCCGTAGGGGTTGATGAGGAAGTGGTGCTCGGAGCCGGGCACGCGGGCGCTGATGTGGGTGAAGACGAGGTCGTCCCAGCCCATCAGCGCGACGAGCCGGTAGCAGGCGGCGAGGTCTTCGCGCAGCGCCCATTCTTCGGGGCTCACCTGGTCGCGCACGGTCGTGGTCATGTTTGTCTCCGTCGAGTGGTTGTGCGGCGATTGGGGCATGCGCGGGGCCTGTCGATCTGTCCGAAACCGGACAATTCAGGGCATGCCCGAATACCTGGCCCTGCGGGACAACCCGTGGTTCGCGTCGCTGCCCGCCGCGCTGGCGGATGCGGTGCTGGCCGCCGGCCGCGTGCAGCGCCTGGCGCCGGGCGAGGTGCTGTTCCGCCAGGGCGATGCGCCAGGCGACTGGCACGCCGTGTGCAGCGGCGCCATCAAGGCCAGCAGCACGGCGGCGGACGGCACCGAGTCCATCCTGGCCGTGCTGGAGCCGGGCAACTGGTTCGGCGAGATCTCGCTGCTGGACGGCGGCCCGCGCGTGCACGACGCCACGGCCATGGCTGCCACCACCGTGTTCGCCGTGCCGGCCGACGCCTTCGCGCGCTTCATGCAGGACACCGCGTTCGCGACCGCGCTGGCGCGGCTCATGGCCGGGCGGCTGCGCACGCTGTTCGGCATCGTCGAGGACGCCACGCTGCGCCCCACCCGCGCCCGGCTGGCCCGGCGGCTGGCGCTGCTGGCGCGCGGCGACGCGACGCAGGCCGCCGAGCCCCGGCAGCAGCTGCCGGTGTCTCAGGAGGAACTGGCCATGATGCTGGGCCTGACGCGCCAGACGCTGAGCAAGGAGCTGGGCGAGCTGGCCAGGGCCGGCGCCGTGAAGCTGGGCTACCGCAGCATTGCCATCGTCGACGCGGCGCTACTGGACCGGCTGGGCGAGTAGCCGCACCGTCCAGCGGCCGGCGTCATCGCAGGCCAGCTGCACCAGGCCCGGCCCCGGCACGCCGCCCACGCGCGCGTCGCTGAGCGCCGTCAGCTCGCGCAGCAGCACGCTGACGCGCTCGTCCAGCCGCTTGGCCAGCCGCGTCAGCGCGACGGGCTCGCCGGCCGGCGCCAGCTCGCGCAATACCTGCAGCAGCTCAGAGGCTGGGAGTTTTTCGGCCATGCCCGAAAGGCGCGTCAAAACGCCCTCGATCTAGGCGCAAAGCGCAGCCATAGCTGGGGCTATGGCGAGCATTTGCAACGACGAGCGGGTGTGTTTTGGCGGAATGAGCG
>JAYSCT010000031.1:0-38519 GCA_041914785.1 Roseateles sp. | reverse complement strand
AACCCGTGTCATTAGCTTGGAAGGCTAAGGTTCTACCATTGAACTACTCCCGCCCTGGGAGCCTTGAACCTCTGCGAGCATCCTTGCGGAACACAAGCTTTGGTGGAGGAGGCTGGATTCGAACCAGCGTACGCAATGCGGGCAGATTTACAGTCTGCTGCCTTTAACCACTCGGCCACCCCTCCTGAGGCAAGCCCGCAACTATAGCACAGAACCAACGCGGCGCAACAGGCCTCGCAAAAAGAGAAGCCGAACTTCCCGCGCGGCACGCAGCGACCGCGCGGCGGCGGCGCATGTGCGACGCCCGATGCATCAGCAGCACATTCGGCAGCGCGGCCGCACGCGGACACCACTGCCAACGCCACTGGTTTGCGACCAATCCCGCACCAGATCTAGACCAGCAGGCCAAAGGTCGACGCATCGCAGCAACAGAACCACGCCGGGCCGTCGCCTGCCCACAACATCGGCAGCCGTCAAAAAGCATACCGGACGCATACCAATAGCCGGCGCCTGCAGGGCGGCCTCAGAGGCAACACCTCACTGTGGACAGGGCAAAGTCGGCAACTACCCGGGAAACCCCTTGCTGCAGATTGGTAGCAAAGTGGCGTTATCAATTGTTAAAGTGGCGTTGCACTGGTCGTGAGCTTGCGCAACCGTCAGCAAGCCTCAACCGGACTCAAGGTGGTATGCATCCAAGCGTGAGCCACCACTCGCCCGATTTCATTGGCCACAACGAGGAACAGTTCATGAAGGTCAAGCAGACCCCCATCTCGCAAGCGGTGCTCATCGCCCTGCTCGGCGCCAGCGGCTACGCGCTGGCGCAGCAGGCGCCGGCCACGCAACAGCTCGACACCGTCACCGTCACCGGCATCCGCGCTTCGCAGGAGAAGTCGCTGGCCGTCAAGCGCAACGCTGACACGCACATCGACGTCATCTCGGCCGAGGACATCGGCAAGATGCCCGACAAGAACGTGGCCGACTCGCTGGCCCGCGTGCCCGGCGTGACCATCCTGAACAGCCCGGCGGGCGGCTCCGGCGGCTTCGACGAGCGCGACCGCGTGGGCCTGCGCGGCACCAATCCCAGCCTGACGCAGACGCTGCTGGACGGCCACGGCATCGCCAACGGCGACTGGTTCGTGCTGGACCAGACCGGCGCCGGCGTGGGTCGTTCGGTCAGCTATTCGCTGCTGCCGTCCGAACTGGTCAGCCGCGTGGAAGTGCACAAGACGGCGTCGGCCTCCGATGTCGAGGGCGGCACCGCCGGCTCGGTGAACATCGTCACGCGCAAGCCGCTGGACTTCGCGAAGGCCCTGACGTTCGAGGCGGGCATCGGCGCCGTCTACGCAGACCTTCCCAAGAAGACCGACCCGCAGATCAACGCGCTGCTGAACTGGAAGAACGAGACCAAGACCTTTGGCCTGCTGGTGCAGGCCTTCTCGGAGAAGCGCAGCCTGCGTCGTGATGGCGTGGAGACGCTTGGCTTCATCAACAAGCTGGACGCCACCAACGCCCCCGCGCTCGTGGCGGCCCACCCGGAGCTGAACGGCGTCTACACGCCCGACCTGATCGGTTCGGCCTACTTCACGCAGGAACGCGAGCGCAAGGGCGGCCTGGTGCGCGCGCAGTTCAAGCCGACCAAGGACGTCGACCTGACGCTGACCGGCTTCACGTCCAAGATGGACGCCGACAACTACAACCGCAACTACATGATTGCGCCGCGCGCCGGCCTGATCAACAGCGCGGCGATCTCGGACTACCAGATCGTCACGGACAAGAGCGGCAACAAGACGCTGAGCAAGGCCACCTTCAGCTGGACCGCGCCGTCGACGGCCGGCTATTACGACATGATCTCGCGCAAGGCCTCGGCGGAGAGCAACTTCCTGAGCGTCGACGGCTCCTGGAAGGTCAGCGACGCGCTGACGCTGACGGCCACGGCCGGCAGCTCCAAGGGCAAGGGCAAGACGGTCAGCCAGGACGTCGTCGAACTCAACGTCAAGACCACCAAGGCCAGCTACGGCCTTCAGGGCAACGACAGCGCACCGGCCTTCGGCTTCAGCGCGCCCACGTCGGGGTTCGACTGGATCTTCGGCACCGAGAACGTCATCGTGAATGACAAGGAAGACTGGGCGCAGGTCGACGCCGAGTACTCCCTGGATGCCGGCGTGTTGAAGAGCCTGAAGTTCGGCGTTCGCAGCGCGCAGCACAAGCGCTACACCGACGCGACGCTGAACCAGGGCCCGGGCTGCGCCACGGGTACGCCCTACCGCGTGACCCCGTTCACCTGGAGCCTGCCCAGCGCCTGCGCGGACGCCAACGGCAACGACGCGCCGCAGAACTCACCGTACACGCTGCCGGCACTGAGCCAGTTCTATCCCGGCAACTACGGCAGCGGCCTGGGCAGCGGTTTCCCGACGGGCATGGGCTTCATCTCGGCGCAGGACCTGGCCGCCTACAACGCCAAGGTCACCAACCGCGACCCCATCGCGCGCCGCTCGCCGTTCGACGGCGGCGAGTACAGCGTGAAGGAAACCACCACGGCCGCCTATCTGCAGGGCAACCTGGAAGGCGACGGCTGGAGCGGCAATGTCGGCTTGCGCGCCGTGCGGACCAAGCAGTCGTCGGGCGCCTTCCGCCCCAGCTTCCCGAACGAGACGGCGGACGTGTCCTCGGCCTTCGGCAATTTCAGTGCCACGACCGCCGACCGCTCCTACACCGACCTGCTGCCCAGCGCCAGCATCCGCGTGGACGTGACGCGCAACGTCGTCGGCCGCCTGGCACTGAGCCGCACGGTGACCCGCGCCGACTACACCGCCCTGTCCGCGTTCACCACGCTGAACACGACGGGCATGTTCCTGGACAACAACGTCGTGGGTGGTGGCTCTGCGGGCAATCCCGACCTCAAGCCCATCCGCTCGACGAACTTCGACGCCAACATCGAGTGGTACTTCGCGCCGCGTGCGTTCGTGTCCATGGGCGCGTTCCACATGCAGCTGGGCAGCTACATCACGAACGGCAACTTCACGACGACCTACCCGACGCTGCTGACGAACACCAACCAGGTGGGCGGCAACCCGCAGCTCGTGAACCGCCAGTTCAACGTGACGGGCCTGGTCAACAAGAAGGCGTCGGTCACCGGCCTGGAGTTCGCGTTCGAGACGCCGGTGTTCAACAACTTCGGCGTCAGCGCGAACTACACCTTCGCCGACGGCCACGATGCGGACGGCCACGTGCTGCGCGGCGACGTGAAGAACTCGTTCACCGTGGGCGGCTTCTTCGAGAACGACCAGTTCTCGGCGCGCGTGAACTACAGCTACACCGATGACATCTTCATCGGCACGGACCGCGGCACGGACTACTTCCAGAAGGGCAACGGCGTGCTGTCGGCGTCGCTGAGCTACAAGTTCAACGAGAACTTCGCGCTGAGCCTGGACGCGCAGAACCTGAACGATCCGAAGCTGAAGTACTACGCGTCGGAAGTGCAGCCGCGCGGCATCTACAAGAACGGCCGCCAGTTCTACCTGACCGCCCGCATCAAGTTCTGACGACGACACGGACTGCTGGAACCCACCGGTTCCGGCAGCCGCTGCGAGTTCGCAGAATCCCGAGGGGAGCGTGCCGGCACGCTCCCCTCTTTTCATTCATGGCCGCTTCCATGACCGACACCGCCACCGTCTTCAACCAGCATGTCGCCGCGCGCCCGGCCGGCGGCAGCACGGACCGGCCGCCGCCGGTGCAGCACATCTGCGTCGTCGGCGGCGGCACCGCGGGCTGGATGACGGCGCTGATGCTGGCCACGTCGGCCTATGGCCCGCGGCTGAAGGTGACGGTGCTGGAGTCGCCGCAGGTGGGCATCATCGGCGTCGGCGAGGGCTCGACGCCGTGGCTGCGCGGCTTCTTCGACGGGTTGGGCATCGAGGAGTCCGAATGGATGCCGGCCTGCAACGCCACCTACAAGAGCGGCATCACGTTCGAGGGCTGGTCCACGCGGCCGGGCTTCGAGCGCTACTTCCACCCGTTCGCGTCGATGCTGGACAACATGACCATGCATCAGTTCGTCGACAACGTGCATGCACGGCTGGACGGCGCCGACGTGCACGCGCACCCGGACCGTTTCTTCGTCGCCGCCGCGCTGGCGCGGCAAGGCAAGGGGCCGCGGGCGAACCACAATTTCCCGTTCGACATCTGGTACGGGTATCACTTCGACGCGACGCTGCTGGGGCAGTTCCTGGGCCGCCAGGCCGTGGCGCGCGGCGTCACGCATCTGCAGCGCCACGTCGCCGAGGTGCAGCTGGATGAGCAAGGCAATATCGCCCGGCTTTGCCTCGACGACGGCGACACGCTGGCGGCCGACTTCTTCGTCGACTGCACCGGCTTCTCGTCGCTGCTGATCGGCCAGGCGCTGAAGACGCCCTTCATCCCCTACGCGGAGAACCTGTTCAACGACGCGGCCATCGCGATGCCGACGCCGCTGGACGGCCCCATCGAGTCGCAGACGACGGCCACCGCGCTGCGCCACGGCTGGGCGTGGAAGATCCCGCTGACGAACCGGCGCGGCAACGGCTATGTCTACAGCCGCGCGCACTGCTCGGTCGACGAGGCCGAGACGGAACTGCGCCGCCACCTGGGCCTGCTGGACGCGGACGTGCCGGCCCGCCACCTGACGATGCGCGTGGGCCGCATGGCCAAGCAGTGGCACCGCAACTGCGTCGCCGTGGGGCTGTCGCAGGGCTTCATCGAGCCGCTGGAGGCCACGGCGCTGCTGTTCGTGCAGCGCACGGCCGCCGGGCTGGCGGAGGCGCTGGAGGCGGGCGACCTGGGCCCGGCGGCGCAGGACCGCTTCAACGAGACGATGCGCAACCGCTTCGAGAACACGCGCGACTACATCGTGGCGCACTACAAGACCAACTCGCGCACCGACACCGACTACTGGCGCGCCAACGCCGAGAACATGCACCTGTCGGACTCGCTGCAAGGCGTGCTGATGACATGGATGTCGCGCAAGCCGCTGGCGGCGGGGCTGAAGCAGGGCCGCTTCGGCCAGGGCTACCCCATCGTGTCGTGGTACGCGCTGCTGGCCGGCATGGGCCTGTTCCCGGACGACCTGCAGCCGCCCACGCCGCACCAGGCGCGGCACCGGCTGGATGCCGTGGACGATTTCGTCGCCCGCAGCGCGCTGAACTTCCCGGACCACCGCGCGCTGCTGGCCGACATCCCGCCGCGCATCGGCGACCGCACACTGCAGCTCTACCTCTGGTGATCCAGCCGGCGGGCGAGGTCCTGCCGCAGCGCCGCGTCGCCGGCCGCATCGATGTCGCCGAACAGATGGCGCTGCCCCGCGGGGATGTGCGCCAGGGCGTCGCCACGCGCGCCGAACACGTAGTGATCGAACAGCGCGCGCCAGCCCTCGCGCTCGCCGTCGGGCAGGTGGCGCAGCGCCAGCATGGCCAGCCGCATCGCGGCCAGGTGCAGGTCGTCGGGGCGGCCCGGCGCGGCCTCGGGCCGCCACCAGTAGTTCACGAGGATGTTCAGGTGCGGCGCCAGCGCCTCGACCTGGTGAAACCACAGCGGCGGGATGTAGATCGCGTCGCCCGGCGTCAGCTCGGCGACGACGGCCTGCTGCAGCGCCTGGGCCACGAGCGGGAACTGCGCGGCGTCGGCGCGGTGCAGGTCGGGCACGACGGACATCGGCGCCGGCGTGGGCGCGTAATCGGGCGGGCCGAGGTACAGCGGCGGCGCGCAGGCTGGCGGCAGCAGCGTGAAGCGGCGCGTGCCGGCGGCGACGACTGCGATGTTGTGCGAGTCGTCGAAATGGGCCGGCACGGTGGCGCGGTTGCCGATCCAGATGCGCGGCGCAGCGGACGCGTCCAGCAGCGGCAGCACGTTGGCTCGCTCCAGGCCCGGCAGCGCCTCGGCCACCAGCGCGCTCTGCGCGGCCAGCGCCGGCGGGTCGGGGAAATGGCTGTAGCGCCACAGCTGCTCGAACAGCGCCGCGTAGGGCCGCTTGTCGCGCGTGAAGTTGAAGCCGTCCAGCGACGGCTTGTACGTGAAGGCCCGCGTCGCGTCGGGCCGGGCCAGCACGGCGTCCACGGGCTGGCCGCCGTCGAAGCCCATCAGGTACTGCAGGCAGGGCGCCAGGCCCGCGCGGCCCTGCGCCACCAGCGGCCAGTCGGCCGCCACGCCGCGCAGCACCACGGGCTCGTAGGCCGGCACCACATCGCGCTCGAAGCGCTCGCGCGTGACGCCGTGGAGTTGCTTCATCGCCCGCATGCCGCGCCCCTCAGCGCCGGCGCGCCAGCGCGCCCTGCCAGGCCTCGGGCACATGGGCGCCGGGCTCCTGCTCGCGCTGCACCACGTAGTGCCCGAACATCGCCGCCCAGGCGTCGCGCTGCGCCGGCGGCAGTGCGTTCAACACCTGGACGGCCTGCATGAACGCGGCGGCCGGGCTGGGCAGTTGCGGGTCGCCTTCCACGGGCCACCAGTAGTTGACAAGCAGGTTGACCTTCTCCAGCGCCTCCACCTGATGGAACCACAGCGGCGGGATGTAGAGCGCGTCGCCGGGTGCCATCTCCACCACGCGCGCCGCCGCCAGCGCGTCGCGCCAGCGCGGGTAGCGCGCGAAGTCGGGCGCGTGCGGGTGCACGACCGAGATGGGCGCGCCCGACGGCGTGTGCTCCAGCGGGCCGATGTAGAGGTTGCCGACCTGCTCCGGCGCGAACAGCGTGAAGCGCCGCCGCCCGGCGACGACGCAGGCCAGGTTGTACGGGTGGTCGTGGTGCACGGGCACCGTCAGCGCATTGCCCAGCCAGAAGTTGGGCACCACGCCGGGCAGCGCCGGCAGCGGGTTCTCGTCCAGGAAGCCGGGGATGACGTCGCTGACCTTGGCGCATTGCGCGGCGATGGCGGGTGCGCCCTCCACCGGCAGATAGGCTGCCAGATTGGCCATGAACTCGGCCAGCGTCAGCCGCGCCTTGACGAAGGCGAAGTCGGTCAGGTCGTCGTTGTAGCCCATGACGCCACGCGCCGCGGCGCGCGTCTTGGTGGCGAACACCGGGACGCCGCGGTCGAAGCGGGCCAGGTAGCCGCAGATGCCCAGCGGGGCCGCGCGGCCGGCCCGCACGGCCGGCCAGTCGCGCACCAGGCCCGGTAGCAGCACCGGTTCGGCGCACTGCTCCAGGCGTTGCCGGAGCGTCGGCAGGTCCGCCGCCGGCCAGGCGGCGACCGTCGTCATGCGAGCCGGCCGGCGACGTGGCGCAGGCCGCGGGGGTCAGGAGTCATCGGGTTGTTCATGTGGCGAAGTGCCATTGTCCGGGCGGCCGACCGGCTCGGACACGGCCAAAACCCTGGAAAGCCATACCAAACACAGTCCACTCGCGGAGAGAGTGAAAACGGATAGCGCAACCTCGCAACGGCGCCACGGAAATTCGTCGCCAACGCACAACATGGGTGCACCTGCGCCACTCAACCACTTTGATACCAGTTCGGCGCCAAGCGGCTGGACCTTCGGGAGAAGACCGAACTTTTGACATCCCCCTCCCATGAGCCACCCGGGTAACTACCATGTCTTAATTGGTAGCAAAGTGGATTTGTCACTCCCTATAGTGGTCTCGCACTGGTCGCATCTCGCTCAGACGAGAGCCCCGCTGCAACCGGACTCATGGTGGTACTCGACCCAGCGGTCGGCGCCGCCGCCACCCGCCCTCTGACCACAACAAGGAACCAGTTCATGAAGGTCAAGCTGACCCCCATCGCGACCGCCGTGTCGCTGACGCTGCTGAGCAGCGCGCTCGCCGTGCAGGCGCAGGAGGCCGCACCGGCGGCATCCACGCAACTCGAACAAGTCGTCGTCACCGGCATCCGCGCCTCGCTGCAGAGCGCCGCCACGATCAAGAAGAACGCCTCCGCCGTCGTCGACGCCGTGTCGGCCGAGGACGTGGGCAAGCTGCCCGACTCCGACGTGGGCCAGGCGCTGGGCCGCATCCCCGGCGTGTCCGTGGGCCGCGCGTTCGGCCAGGGCGCCTCGGTGTCCATCCGCGGCTCCGACCCGCAGATGACCTACACCACGCTGAACGGCCAGACCGTCGCGTCCACCGGCTGGTACGACCAGATGGACATCGACCGCTCGTTCAACTACTCGCTGCTGCCGGCCGAGCTGATCGGCGGCATGGAGGTCTACAAGTCCTCGCAGGCCAACCTGACCGAAGGCGGCATCGGCGGCACGGTCATCGTCAAGACCCGCAAGCCGCTGGACCTGGACCCGAACACGGTGTTCCTGAGCACGCGCTACAGCCGCAGCACGATCAGCGACCCGGAGAAGGAAGTCTCCGGCCTCTACAGCTGGCGCACTACTGACCGCCGCTTCGGCGCGCTCATCGCCGGCGGCATCTCCAAGGGCAACTACATCCGCAACGGCGTGGAGGCCGACAGCCGCTGGAACAGCGACGTGGCGCCCACCGCCTTCGTGCAGGACCGCAAGCGCACCGCCATCAACGTGGCGCTGCAGGCGCGCCCGGTGGACGGCCTGGAACTGGGCCTGAACGTGCTGAAGATGAAGCTGGACGCCGACGCGTCCAACGCCAGCGACTACCTGATGCACGACGCGAACTGCGACAAGCGCAGCAGCATCGACATGTGCCTGCACAGCACGACGACGGCCGCCAAGCCGCTGCCGCACAAGTTCTTCCAGGTCTGGGCCCGCGGCGCCAGCATGGACTCCAACAGCGTCGTCGCCGACGCGCACTACAAGATCGACAACGCCAAGTTCGACCTGGTGCTGGGCAACACCCAGGCCAAGGGCGGCACGTCGCTGACGACCAACTACCAGACGGCCGCCTTCGACGGCGCCGCCGGCCCGTTCACGCGCCCGAACTGGCAGGGCACCATCGACGCCACCGGCCACCAGATCAGCATCAACCCGACGTCCAACCAGTCCTGGGGCCTGAGCTCGCTGCCGGCGAACATGACGCCGGAAAGCTGGGCCACGTCGGCCGGCCCGAACAAGGACAAGGAGAAGTTCGGCCAGCTGGATGCGACCTTCAACGTGGACTGGGGCGTCATCAGCGCGTTCAAGGCCGGCGTGCGCCTGGCCGACCACACGTTCGAGAAGCGCAGCTTCCGCCCCATCTGGGCCAGCACCATCGCCTCGGCGCCCACCAGCTCGCTGTTCAGCGGCTCGGTGGACGTGGCGAGCTGGTCCATCCCGCGCGCGGACGTGAGCGCGATGCTGAACAACACGCGCAAGAGCATCACCGCCTGGACGGAAGACCGCTCCGGCTACGGCGAGCTCAACGAGAAGAACCGCTCGGCCTACGGCATGTTCGAGTTCGACACCGAGGGCCTGCGCGGCAACTTCGGCCTGCGCTACATCTCCACGACGGTCAAGGGCCTGGGCTACGCGGTCGACAAGACCGGCTCGTCGCCCAAGGACGGCTATGACAGCAACGTCGGCTTCGCCAAGACGCTGTCCAGCGTCAGCACGACCTACAACGACGTGCTGCCCAGCCTGAACGTCGCGTTCGACCTGCGCAAGGACTTGGTGCTGCGCGCCACGGCCTCGCAGGCCATCACGCGCCCCAACTTCGCGAACATGTTCCCGATCACGCTGTCGGGCTTCAACGACGACCGGCCCAACAACGAGACCTGGACCTTCGGCGACGTGGGCCTCAAGCCCATGAAGTCCAGCCAGGCCGACATCGGCGTGGAGTACTACTACGGCAAGGGCAACCTCGTGTCGGCGACGTACTTCCTGAAGGACATCTCCAACTTCGTGACGGCGCTGATCACGCCCGACCAGCAGATGGGCCTGGTGGACCCGGTCACCAAGAAGGACAACTGGACGGTGCAGCGCTACGTGAACGCCGGCGGCGCCACCATCCGCGGCATCGAGCTGCAGGTCAACCACGGCTTCAGCAACGGCTTCGGCGTCAGCGGCAACTACACCTTCACCGAAGGCAAGGCGCCGGCCAGCAGCTACCTGGACGCGCTGGGCGTGTTCACGCAGGCCTCCAAGCACAACGTCAACCTGGTCGGCTACTACGAGGACGCCAGCTACACCGCCCGCCTGGCCTACAACTGGCGCTCCAAGTACATGATCCGCGAAGGCGCCTTCTGGTACGGCAACCGCATGCATGACGCGTTCGGCTCGCTCGACGCCTCCTTCGGCTGGAACATCAACAAGTCGCTCCGGCTGAGCCTGGACATCGTCAACCTGCTGAAGGACGACGACGTGCAGTACGGCGCCGCGGCGGCCAGCAACACGGCCATCAAGACGCCGCTGCGCGCCGGCTTCCCGGCCTGGTCCTTCCAGGGCGAGACGACCTACAAGCTGGGCCTGACCGCCAAGTTCTGAACCCTGACCGCTTGTCTGCTTCAAGCCCGGCAGCCGCCGGGCTTTTTTTGTTGCGGGTTGGCGGCTGACCACAGGGCGACGTCGCGAAGTCCGCCTGGTTGGGGATGCGCTGGGACGCGAAGCAGCAGGCCTGCCCAGCCTCCCGCCCAACCTGATCCTGCAGGCATCACCGGACAACGCGCCAAGAGCCTTCTCTCGCTCTGCGCCGAGACGGCTCAGAAGTCGTAGAAGGTGTTGACCGTCAGCCGGCCCCGCCGCGGGTCGCTGGCCAGCCCGGTGGCCGGGTGGACGATGGCCGAGTGCAGCAGGCTGCCGCGGTAGAGGGCCAGCCGGTTGAAGCGCGCGGGCAGCATGCCCAGCAGCTCGAAGCGGTCATCCGAGTCGCCGAAGTAGCGCGGCGGCGGCGCGCGGCCGTCGACCTCGGCGTAGACCTGCTCGCCGTAGGCGTCGCGGTTGTCGGCCGTGATCTGCTGCAGGCCGCTGGCGCGGTGGCGGTAGAACGCCGTGCCCCCGTGCCTCTCGTCGCACAGGTACAGCAGCACGGCCATGTAGTGCGGCGTGCTGGCGTCGAAATGCGGCACGCGCTGCAAGGGGCCCAGGTCATGAGGTGCCACCGTCGTCAGCGAGAACGCGCAGGGCGTCTTCTTCAGCGGAAGCGCCTCGGGCACGCCGAAGTTGACGCGGATCAGCGGGTCCATCAGCGCCGTCAGGCTCTCGGTGTACGCCCGCGGCGCCGGCGCGCGCACGCCGGGATAGCCGCGGCGCTCGTTGGCGCCCGGGCAGGGCTGGAACGCGGCCTGGCAGGCAGCGTCGACGAGCGCCTGCGGGTCTTCGAGGAAGTCGTCGATGAAGACGACGGGGTGCTCGCCCACCCGCACGGAGCGGATGTCCGGCGGCATGCGGACGGCAAAGGGATCGCCCGCCATGGCCTCAGAGCTTGGGAGTTTTTCGGCCGTGCCCGAAAGGCGCGTCAAAGCGCCCTCGAACTAGGCGTAAAGCGCAGCCATAGCTCGGGCTATGGCGAGCATTTGCAACGACGGGCGAGGGTGTTTTGGCGTGCAAGGCGGGCATGGGTGAAAGGCTCTCAAGCTCTCAGATCTTCCAGTACCAGCCGCGCCGGTCCAGCACCCAGACGATGACGGCCCAGACGGCGACGAAGGCCAGCGCGAACGACAGCGACTGCGCCTCGGGCCCCAGCCGTGCGCCCACCGGCGCGAACACGCCGCGGTACAGCGGCTCCATCCAGCCCGTAGCCGCCAGCAGCACGGTGCACATCCAGGCCCCGGCATAGGCGCCGATGGCGTTCAGCCCGAACGCGCGGCCCCAGGGGCGGTGGCCCAGGCGGTCCATCCAGCCATGCGCGGCGGCCAGCGCAATGGCGGCCAGGCCGCCGGTCCACAGCACCAAGGACGGCGTCCACAGCGGCTTGTTCCACGGCAGCCAGGTGGACCACCACCAGCCCACCGCGGCCGCCGCCACGCCGGTCAGCAGCAGCGCGCGCGGCTCCCCGCGCCGCAACAGCCCGCCGCACAGCAGCCCGAACACCGTCGTCGCCAGCGCGCCCAGCGTGGACAGCACACCCTCGGGGTCGAACGCGACGCCGGTCTGCGGGTTCCATTCGTAGGCGAAGCGGCCCAGCACGGCCGTGTCCACGCGCTGCGCGAGGCTGCCCGTCTTCTCCAGCGGGCCGCCCCACTGCAGCAGCGCGCCGTAGCCGGCCAGCAGCGCCAGCAACAACAGCCATTGCCCGCGCAGGCGCAACTGGATGGCCACCAGGCCCACGGCGATGAAGCACAGCCCGATGCGCTGCAGCACGCCCAGCACGCGGAACTCGGGCTTGTGCATCAGCCACCAGGCCAGCAGGTGCAGCACCAGGCCCAGCGCAACGATGCGCAGCCCGCGTTGCACGACGCCGGCCCGCAGCCGCGCCACATCGGCCCCCGCGTCCACGCGCGGCCCCAGCGCCAGCGCGGTGGACACGCCGACGATGAACAGGAAGAACGGGAAGATCAGGTCCGTGGGCGTGCAGCCGTGCCAGGCCGAGTGCTCCAGCGGCCCGTACACGTGCCCCCAGTCGCCCGGGTTGTTGACCAGCAGCATCGCCGCGACGGCCAGGCCGCGCAGCGCGTCGACCGAGGCGATACGACGGCCGGCGCTCACGGCGTCTTCATCGTGTTCATGGCATCGAGCAGCCGGCCGTCATCCTGGCTCAGTTCCCAGGCGAAAACACCGGCCAGCCCGGCCTGCTTGGCAAACGCAACCTTGGCCCGCACCGCGCGCGGGTCGTCGTAGCCGACGAACCGGCCGTTGCCCACCATGGCCCAGGACTGCGTGGCCTTGTCGAACCGCGGCTTCATGCCCTGCGCCTTCAGCGCGTCGATGTCCTTGAACGCGACGGACCCATCGGCGTTGGGCCAGGGCTTGTCGTAGCGGCCGTCGGCCTTCACGCCATCGAAGCCGCGGCCGTACATCGCCACGCCGGCCACCATCTTGGCGGCGGGCACGCCGGCGGCCTTCAGGCCGGCCACCTGCGCCTCCAGGCTGGCGTCGCTGCCGGGCCGGGCACTGCGCAGCGCGGCGTGGTGGCCGGCGTGCTTCGTCCACGGGCCGGTGAAGTCGTAGGTCATCATGAAGACCAGGTCCAGCGACGCCGCCGCGCGGCCCATGGGCATGCGCGCCAGCTGCTCACGGGACGAGTTGATGGCCACCGTCAGCGCATAGCGCCGGCCGGTGTCGCGGCCCAGCGCGTCCAGGCCCGTGCGCAGGTCCTGCAGCAGCGCCACGAAGTGTTCGCCGTCGGCCGGGCTGCCCAGTTGCACGCCGTTGGACGCGCCGTTGTTGCCGGGGTGCTCCCAGTCGATGTCCAGCCCGTCGAAGCCGGGGTGGGCGCGCAGCCAGTCGGTCGCATGCTTCACGAAGGCCGCGCGCCCGGCCGCCGTGGCGGCGAGGTGGAAGAACGGGTCCGACCCGCCCCAGCCGCCCACCGAGGCCAGCACCTGCACCGCCGGGTCGCGTTGCTTCAGGCGCTGGAAGGCGGCGGAGAACGTGTCCTGGTCGGTATGCGGCGCGATGCTGAAGCCGGGCTTGCCGGCGCAGGCGGCGGCCTCCTCCTTGCGCTGGCCTTCGCCGCAGATCAGCAGGAAGGCATACAGGATGTGCGTGACGCGGCCGGGCTTCAACTGCTCGACGACGCCCACGCCGCGCTCGGCCAGGATGTAGGTGCCGACGACGGGCTGGGGCTGTGCCTGCGCGGTGACGGCGGCCGCCAGCGCCAGCGCGGCGATCAGGATCTTCTTCATAGGTTGCACTCGCTCGTCAGGCCCGCATCGGGCACGGTGTCCTGGCGCGCCACGCCCTGCTTGCGCAGCTGCTCGGCACGCGCCTGCATGGCGTCGGGCTCGACGGTCTTGCCGGCCTGGTGCAGCACCCAGTCGACGTCGAACTGGTAGTCGCGCGGCGCACCGGCCACGGCGCCCGCGGCCAGCCAGTGGTTGAAGCTGATGGCCATGGGCTTGGCCGGCACGTTGCGGCCGGTGTGCTCACCCAGCAGCCGGCCGTTGACGTAGTGACGCGTGCGCGTGGCCTCGACCTGCACGGTCAGCAACTGCCAGCCATCGTGCGAGCCCGGCACGATGGAGGCCTGGTTGAACGACTGCCAGGGCTCCACGCGCACGGTCTGCCAGCTGACGCCGTACAGCCGCGTGTCGGGGCTGCCCCAGCCGCCGTGCGGCAGGTACTCGAAGTCGACCTCGCTGAAGTCGGGGTCGTAGTCATAGCGCAGCGGGCCGGCCAGGTAGAAGGCCTGCACGATGGGGTCGCGCGAGCCGGCCGTGTCGCGCAGCCGCACGCGCGCCGTCGTCGTGCCGATCAGGAACTTGCGCGCCGCGCACAGCTGCGACAGCGTCGTATTGGCCGGCGTGCCGTCGGTCGTCAGCCTGAGCTTGAGCAGTCCGGCGTCCAGCGCGAGCTGAGCCGGCGAGAAGCGCGAGCCCGGCAGGCCCGGGTGGCCCGTGCCGTCGCGCAGCACCCAGCCGCTGGCGCGCAGAGCATCGAGGTCCTTTTGCGCGAAGTCGTCGAAGAACTCGCCGCCCGTCGATGTCGCGAAGGCCGGCGCGGCAGCCAGCGCCAACAGCAGCAGCGCCTTCATGCCGGCACCGCCTCGCCTTGCGCCTTGTCGCCGCGCGGCATGGGCACCCACAGCAGCAGCAGCAGCGGCAGCACGCCGCAGGCGATGGTCCACGCGAAGAAGTGCTCGTAGCCGACGCTGACCTGGATGTCGCCGCTGATGAACTTGGCAAAGATGAAGCCCAGCTGCATGACGCCCGAGCCCAGCGCGTAGTGGGCCGTCTGGTAACGGCCCGGGGCCACGGCCTGCATGATGTACAGGATCATGCCGACGAAGCCGAAGCCGTAGCCCAGCATCTCGATGCCGACGGCGGCGCCGATGTGGATCATGTCCTGCGGCAGCGCGCTGGCGAGGTAGTAGAACGTCGCGTTGGGCACCATCATCGCGACCAGCAGCAGCGGCATCGCGCGCTTCAGGCCCAGCGCGCTGGTCAGGTAGCCGCCCAGCACCGAGCCGACGAGGAAGGCGCCCGTGCCCACCCAGCCGTATACGTCGGCCACCTGGCCCGTCGTCAGGCCCAGGCCGCCCTTGTCCCGGGCTTCCAGCAGGAACAGCGGGCCGATGGTCTGCACCTGGCCCTCGGCGAGGCGGAACAGGATGATGAACAACACGGCCAGCCAGATGCCGGACTTCCTGAAGAAGTCGCTGACGACATCCTTCAGCATCGTCGTGACGCCCGCGGCCGTCAGGTCGCTGTGCTCGGTGCTCAGCGTGCCCGGCAGGAACTTGGCGTTGTAGGTGGCCAGCACGGTCACCAGCACGCACAGCATCAGGAACACGCTGGACCAGGCGTTGAACGCGCCGACCTGGCCTTCCAGGTAGCCCGCCAGCTTCAGCACCACGCCCGTGATGAAGAAGCGCGCGCCGTTGAAGAACGCACCCTGCCAGCCCGCGTAGCTGGCCTGGCGCTTGCTGTCCAGCGACGCCATGTAGAGCCCGTCGCAGGCGATGTCGTGCGTGGCCGACGCGTAGGCGATCAGGAACAGCACGATGATGGCCGCGCCGAACCAGTGCGGCAGGTGCAGCGCCAGCGCCATCAGCCCCAGGCCGGCGGCACCCACGTACTGCGCGGCGACGACGATGAGCTTCTTGCTGCGCAGCAGCTCCAGGAACGGGCTCCACAGCGGCTTGATGGCCCAGGCCAGGCCCAGCACGGCCGTCCAGCGCGCGATCTGGTCATTGGCCACACCCAGGTTCTTGAACATCAGGCCCGCGATGAGCATGACGACGAAGAACTGCATGCCCTGCACGAAGTACAGGGTCGGGATCCACCGCATCGGCGTACCTGGTGCCCCTCGCCCGACGGGTACGTCGGTCGATCCCCCAAGGGGATCAGGGCCGGCTTGGCCGGACCCGGCAGGGGCCACTGCGTGGCCTTGGCCCGGCGCCCGGCCCTGGCTGGTCTTGGCGTCCATCACTGCAGCCCCTGCGGCGCGCGACCGGTGGCCTGCGTGCGGCCTTCCAGCCACGCCTTCAGCGCGGCCAGCGCGCCCGGTGCGAAGCCCCAGCTCAGCACCGTGGGGCCGGCCACGTCCAGCGCCTGGTAGGGGTTCCACAGCGACAGGTGCAGGTCGGGCCGCCACTCGGCAGCCGTGAGGCCGTAGCGCGCGCGGCGCGTGGACACCAGCACGTTGACGCGGCCGTCCTGCGGCACGCGGCGCCAGTCCAGCTGCGCGATGTCGTCCACCATCTGCACCTGGGCATCGGTGAAGGCGTCGAACAGCGCGACGGCCTGGCGGCCCGTGGGGCCGGCCTCGGACACCATGTCGGTGGGCACGTCGCCCTGCACGATGACGCGGATGGGCGCGTTCACCGCGGGCGGCCTGGCGCCGCGCAGCGCGGTCAGGCCGGCGGCCCAGGCCTCGGCCATCAGCGCATGGTCGGACGCGCGCGCAGCGGCATCGCCCACCACGCGGGCGGGGTAGGCCGCGGCCAGCTTGTCCAGCCGCGCGTTGGCGACCTCGCCCTGCTGCGCCGTCAGCCGGCCGCTGGCGAAGGCGTCGCGCAGCGCGTTGATGGCCACCAGCTGCTCGGCCAGCGAGCCCTGCGCCAGCACCATGTCGGCGCCGGCCTCGATGGCCATCACGGCGCTCCTGGCGTAGCCAAAGCGCTCGGCCACCGCCTTCATCATCAGCGCGTCGGTGATGACGACGCCGTCGTAGCCCCAGTCCTGGCGCAGGATGCCGCCGATCAGCGCCGGCGACAGCGTGGCCGGGCGGTCGGGGTCGATCTGCGGGTAGACGATGTGGGCCGTCATCATGGCCGGGGCCTGGCCGGCCAGCGCCTTGAACGGCGCCAGCTCCAGCGCGTTCAGCTCGGCGCGGCTCTTGTCCACCGTGGGCAGCGCGTGGTGCGAGTCCACATGCGTGTCGCCATGGCCGGGGAAGTGCTTCACGCAGCAGGCCACGCCGGCCGACAGCGAGCCGCGCATCCACGCGGCGGCCAGGCGGCTGACCTCCACCGGGTCGTTGGAGAAGCTGCGCTCCCCGATGACCGGGTTGGACGGGTTGTTGTTGACGTCCAGCACCGGCGCGAAGTTCCAGTTGATGCCCAGCGACTTCAGCCCGCGCGCGACGGCCGCGCCCACGGCCTCGGCCCGCGCGGCGTCACCGCTGGCGCCCAGCGCCATGGCCGACGGCGGCTGCGGCAGGAACGTGGCGCGCACAACGGCGCCGCCTTCCTGGTCGATGCCGATGAGCGCCTCGGGGCCCAGCACGGCGATGAGGTCGCCCACCAGCGCCCTCACCTCGTCCTCGGTGCCGAGGTTCTTGCGGAACAGGCAGACCGAGCGGATCTTCTGCTCGCGCAGGAAGGCGGCGGTCTCGGCGTCAAGGCTCTGGCCCGGGATGTCGACCATCACGAGGCGGCCGGGATCGAAGTTGCTCATGGCAGTCCTCAGTGAGTCTTGGTGACCTTGGCCAGGTTGGGCGGCACGTCCGGGTTGAAGCCGCGGGCGCGCGCCAGCGCTTCCACCATCGGGTAGAAGCTCTGCACCAGCGCGATGGGGTCGAGGTCCTCGCTGCCCGTCGTCACCAGCGGCAGCTCGGCGCCCGGCGTCCCGATGGGCGCGGCCAGCAGCACGCGGCCGCCACGCTGGCGCATCTCGTCTGCAAGGGCCAGCAGGCCGGCCTGGGCCGGGCCGCGCGGCGCGAACACCAGCAGCGGGTAGCCGTCGCGCACCAGCGCCATCGGGCCGTGCTTGACCTCGGCGCCCGAGAACGCCTCGGCCTGGATGCCGCAGGTTTCCTTCAGCTTCAGCGCCGCTTCCATCGCGACGGCGAGGCCCGTGCCGCGGCCCAGCACGAACAGGCGCTCTTCTTCCTTCAGCACCGGCACGGCGGCGCTCCAGTCCAGCTTGCTGGCCTGCTCCAGCGCGATGGGCAGCACGTTCAGCGCGGCGCGCAGCGCGTCGTCCTGCTGCCAGGCGGCCACGACGCGCGCGCCGGCCACCAGCTGCGCGATGTAGCTCTTCGTCGCGGCCACGCTCTTCTCGGGGCCGGCGTGCAGCTCGAACACATGCTCGGCGGCGGCCGCGAGCGGCGAGCCGCTGGCGTTGACGAAGGCCACCGTGCGCGCACCGCCGGCGCGGAAGAACTGCGTCGGCGCGATCAGGTCAGGGCTCTGGCCCGACTGCGAGAACGCCATCGACAGCAGGCCCTCGCAGTGGATGCGGCTCTGGTACAGCGTGATCAGCGACATGGGCAGCGACGTGACCAGCCGGCCCAGCCGCGCCATGACGAGATAGGCCAGGTAGTGGGCCGCATGGTCGGAGCTGCCGCGCGCGATGGTCAGCACGCTGGTGGGCGGCACCTCCTGCAGCGCCTGGCCCAGGCGGGCATAACTCAGCGGGTCGGCGGCCAGCTGGCGGGCCACCACGTCCGGCGCACTCAGCGCCTCCTCAAGCATCAGCGACGACATCGATCTCTTCACCTTCCACAAACACGCGCCGCAGCTGAAGCCCGGCATCCATCACGACCACATCCGCCCACGCGCCGGTGGCCAGGCGGCCTCGGTCCGCGAGGCCCAGGTAATCCGCCGCCGCGGTCGACACGCGCCGCACGGCGTCGGGCAGGCGCAGGTCCAGCTTGTGCACGAGGTTGCGCAGCGCCTGGTCCATCGTCAGCGCGCTGCCGGCCAGCGTGCCGTCGGGCAGGCGCACGCCGCCCAGGCACTTCTGCACCCGGTGCTCGCCCAGGCGGTACTCGCCATCGGGCATGCCGGCCGCGGCCGTCGAGTCGGTCACGCAGAACAGGTGGGGGATGCAGCGCAGCGCGGCGCGGATGGCGCCGGGGTGCACATGCAGCAGGTCGGGGATGAGCTCGGCATGCTGGCCGTGCGCCAGCGCCGCGCCCACCATGCCGGGCTCGCGGTGATGCAGGCCCGTCATGGCGTTGAAGAGGTGGGTGAAGCCCGACGCGCCGGCGTTCAGCGCCGCCACGCCGTCGTCGTAGCTGCCGTTGCTGTGGCCGATCTGCACGCGGATGCCGGCGTCGCGCAGCGGGCCGATCAGCGCCAGGTGGCCGGCCATCTCGGGCGCGAGCGTCAGCACCTTGATGGGCGCCAGCGCGTTCAGCCGCAGCACCTCGTCCAGCGTGGCCGGAATGGCGTGGGCGGGCTGCGCGCCCAGGCGGCCGGGGCTGATATAGGGGCCTTCCAGGTGCACGCCCAGCACGCGGGCCGACTGCGCGCCGCGCTCGCGGCACACCGGGCCCAGCGCGCGCAGCGCCGCCTCGATGTCGGCCAGCGGCGCCGTCATCGTCGTCGCCAGCAGGCCGGTCGTGCCATGCCGCACATGGCGGCGCGCGATGGCATCGATCGCGTCACCGCCCTCCATCGTGTCGCGGCCGCCGCCGCCGTGCACGTGGATGTCGATGAAGCCGGGCAGCAGCACGGGCCGGCCGCGCTCGCCCGCCCGCGCCGCCGCGATGGGCGTGCCGTGCACGGCCTGGATGCGGCCGTTCGCGAAGTCCAGGTGGCCGGCGATCACGCCCTGCGGCGTGACGATGTCGCCTTCGAGTCGCATCAGTCGCGCCTCATTTCGGCGACGAAGTCGTAGTAGTCGCTGCGGCAGTAGGAATGCGTCAGCTCGACGGCCTGACCCGAGGCCAGGTAGCCCACCCGGGTGATGAACAGCACCGCGGCGCCCAGCGGCACCTCCAGCAGGCCGGCCAGCTTGGCGTCGGCGTTCAGCGCGCGGATGTGCTGCAGCGCGCGCACCGGCGCGCGGTCGCCGAGGTGGGTGTACAGCGACGCCTCGACCTTCTGCGGATCGGGCAGCACGCTCTGCGGCAGCACGCTCACCTCGTAGGCCATGACGACCGAGTCCGCCAGCCGCAGCCGCTCCAGCCGCGCGACGCGTTCGCCGCTCTTCAGTTCCAGCGACAGCTGCTCATCCGGCGCCGCCGGCGTGAAGCCGCGCAGCAGCCAGCGCGAGCCCGGCACGAAGCCGCGCTGGTGCAGCTCTTCGGAGAAGCTGGTCAGGCGCGTCAGCGGCTGCTCCAGCTTGGGCGCGATGTAGTTGCCCGAACCGCGCTTGCGGATGATGAGCCCCTGCTCCACGAGCCGGTCGATGGCCTTGCGCGCGGTCACGCGCGACAGCTCCAGCTGCTCGGCCAGCACGCGCTCGCTGGGCAGCGCCTCGTCGGCGTGGAACACGCCGTCGCGGATGGCCGTGGCCAGGCTCTGCGCCAGCTGCATGTAGAGAGGCGACGCCGCGTTCGGGTCGGCTTTGAAATCGAAGACTGCAGACATGTCAGCCCCTCGTCCAACGGGTACGTTGGACGATCCCCCGAGGGGATGCGGGCCGGCTTGGGGCGGCCCGGCGCTCGGCCCGCAACGGTTCAGCGAAGGAGGTGCTCATGCGATCGTGGTTGTTTGTTGTTGAATCAGCCAGAGCGCGCCGGCAACGGCATCGCCCTGGGGTTCGACACGGCGGGACTGCAAGGCCGCGCTCAAGCGTGGCGCCAGGCGCAACGCGATGCTGCCGGCCAGCGCCAGCGGCAGGGTGGGATGCAGGGACAGTGCCAGCTCGTCCAGCGCGCGGGCGCCGGCATCGAGGAGAGCCGCGGCGGCGGGGTCGCTGGCGTCGTTGTCGAACACCAGGCGCGCCAGCGCCGCGTAGCCGCCCTGCCCGGCCTGGGCGCAGTAGGCCAGCAGGTCTTCGCGGGTGGGGCCGGCCACCGAGTAAACGCTGTCGGCCAGCGCGCCGCGCGGCGCACGGTTGTCATAGGCGGCCTGCGCCACCTTCATGGCCTGCTGGCCCAGCCAGGCGCCGCTGCCTTCGTCGCCGATCTGCCAGCCCCAGCCACCGGTCATGCGGTGCGAGCCGTCTTCCAGCAGCGCCTCGGCCACCGAGCCGGTGCCTGAGATCAGCAGCCCGCCCGGCCGGCCGCCATGCGCGCCCAGCAGGCCGGCAAAACCGTCGGTGACCAGCGCCAGCCGCGCGACGCCGGGATCGGCCGCCAGAAAGCCCTGCAGCTGCGCCGGCACGCCGGTGCCCGACAAACCCAGCCCCAGCGCACAATCCCGCAGCTGCAGACCCGGCACGCCGGCACGCGCGATGGCCTCGGCGATATGCCGCCAGGCCTGTTCCACGCCCTGGTTCAGCGCCGACGCGCCGGACTCGCCGCGGCCCAGCACCTTGCCGTCGGCATCCGCCACCAGCGCACGCGTGCTGGTACCGCCACCGTCGATGCCGACCCACCAGCGTGCGGGACGACCGGAGTCGCGAGAAGTCACAAGAGAGGGATCGAGGGCAAGCGGCATGGTCGACGGGAATCAGTCGATACCACTCTAATACCAACGACCAGGGTCGTCAATTGGTTTTAAACTGGTCTGCGGCCACTCAAGTCAGCGACGGATGTGACCCGGGAACGGGTTCGGCAAGCGCTGGGATGGACAAGAATACCAGTGAGAAACCAACCAGACGCCGCCGCCGTGTTCACGCTACAACCCGCCGCCAGCGACGCGCTGGCCGACCTGCTGGGCCGCATTGCCCGCGTGGCGCACCGCCACCCCGCGCTGGCCGACCGGCTGCTGGAGCGCCTGAGCGTCCAGTCGTTCGCGGCGGGCGACACCGCTGTCGGCGCCGACGCGCTGTACGCCCGGTTCGGCCTGCTGGAGCCGCGCGGCCGCGCGCTGGAGCTGCTGCCGGCGCTGGAGCAGGCCGGCGCGCTGGCCGCGGCGGGGCACTTCCCCGTGCAGGCCGCGCGCGTCTGCGAGGCGCTGGGCCGCATCGCCTATCAGCAGGGCGAGTACCAGCTTGCCAGCGAGCAATGGTCACGGGCGCTGGACCTCGCCGAGGTCAGCGGCCACCTGCAGACGGGCGTCGCCGCGCGCATCGGCCTGGGCCAGATCCACTACGCGCAGGCCGACTGGGCCCGCGGCCTGCGCCAGATGCGCGACGCCGCCGAACACCTCGCGGGCACCGATGACAGCTACCTCGCCGCCAAGCTGGCGCTGAACATCGGCGTCGGCAGCTTCGAGACCGGCGACCTGCCGGCGGCGGAGCGCCACTTCAGCCATGGCCTCGCGGCCGCGCGGCGCGGCAGCCACCGCGTGTTCGAAGCCGAGGCGCATTGGCACCTGGCCCGCGCCGCGCTGGCCCGCCAGCGCATGGACTGGGCCGTGGCCGACTGCCGCCTGGCGCTGGACATCGCCGCGCGCCAGGGCTACCCCTGGCTGGAGGCGGCCGCCAGCCGCACCTGGACCGAGATCGCGCTGGCCCGTGGCGACAACGCCGCCGCCGTGCGCTCCACGCGCCACGGCCTGGCGCTGGCGCAACGCATCCAGGCCCGCGCCCAGGCCCGCCAGGCCCACCTGCAACTGGCCGAGCTGCTGCAGGCCGAGGGCGACGCGCCCGGCGCGCTGGACCACCTGTGGCAACACCTGGCCCTGCAGTCCGAGATCGAGCGGCTCTCCCTGCCCGCGCGCACCACGCTGGCGGCGCCGCCTGCCGAGGAAGCCGGCGCGCCGGTGACGCCCGAGGAGCTGCTGCTGCACCTGTGCGGCCAGCGCCAGCGCCTGGCCACACTGCCGCCCACGGAGGCGCTGGCCGAGCTGAAGGCCGCCAGCGCCCGCATCCTGGGGCTGGCCAGCGTCATCCGCTGGCCGCTGGGCCCGGGCGGCCTCACCCCGGAGGCCCAGCCGCGCTACCTGGACCTGCTGACCCGCCACGGCGCCCCGCTGGCGCTGCCCGACGCCGCGCTGCACCCTTGCCACGCCGAACTGGCCGGTCTGGCCGGCGCCGCCGAGGCGCGCATCGAGGTGCCGCTGTACGACGGCGCGCAGCTCGCTGGCGCGCTGTGGCTGGTCGACGCCAGCGCCACGCGCGCGTGGACGCGGCAGGAGCTGCTGATCGCGAGCCAGCTCGCCCTGCTGTTCGAGAAAGGCTGACGAGCCCCTCGCCCAGCCGCGCATCGCTGAACGCGAGCGCGTCTGGTCGATCCCCAAGGGGACGGCGACGCTCGCGGCATTGAGCCGCTCGCACATCGCCCAGGCGGGCCGACTTGGGGCGGCCCGGCGCTTGGCCCGAACATGCTCGACGGCCTGCCTCACACGCTGCGCATGCGGCCCTCGCGCCGCGGCGCGTCCTTGATCAGCTCGCTGATGAGCTGCGTCTCCGGCATCTGCGCCCAGTAGCGCACCGGCATCTCCTTCTTCATCGCCGCCACCTTGACGCGTGCCGGGTTGAAGATGCTGCGGTAGTAGGTCAGCCACAGCGCCTCGCCGGCGTCCTCGGGCGGCGCGTCCTCGCGGCGGGCGGGGCCGGCGCCGGTGAGGCGCTGGCCGTCCCAGTGCAGGCAGCCCAGCGGCGTCAGGATGGCCCAGGCGTGCTGCGCGAAGCGGTCCACGAAGAACGGCGCGGCCGCCCTCAGCACGTGGTGCACCGGCTCGAACCACGCCACGTGCCGCCGGCCGCCCGGCGCCTGCGCGTCGGCCACCTCGCGGAAGCGCACGAAGGCATGCATCTTGTGGATCTCGCGGCCCACCTGGCGGGCCATGGACTGCAGCCGGCGGCGGTCGGCGTCCAGCACATCGCCCCACAGCCCCGGCTCGCGCTGCAGCCGGCGAGCAAAGGCCAGCAGGCGCGCGTAGCGGTCGTCGTCGGCATGCATGGCCACCGCGCGGCCCAGGGCGTCCCAGCCGGCGGGCGGGCGCCATGCGGTGGCCTCGCCGGCCTCCGTCGCGGCCGACTCGCCGAACAGGCCGGCCTGCACGCCGACGTCGTGCGTCCAGCCGGCGTCGTCACCCGCGAGCAGCGCGGGCAGCTGCGCGGCAAAACCGTCCCAGTCCGCCGGGTAGCGCAGCGGCAGCTTCATCAGAACAGCGCCGCCTGTTGAGGTGCCGCCGCGGGCCGCGCCAGCGCCTGCAGGTCGGCGGGGCGGGGGCGGTGGTCCACCGCGACGACGAAGGGCAACGCCTTGCGCGCCAGCGGGCCCAGCGCCAGCAGGTCGGCACGGCGCAGCCGGCGGTGCTGGCGGGCAGCCAGCAGCTTGTCCACCGAGCCCACGCCCAGCCCCGGCACGCGCAGCAGCTGCTCGCGCGGCGCATGGTCCACGTCCAGCGGGAACTGCGCCGGGTGGGCCAGCGCCCAGGCCAGCTTGGGGTCGTGCTGCAGCGACAGGAAGCCCGCGTCGGTGACGATCTCGTCGGCCCGGAAGCCGTAGAAGCGCAGCAGCCAGTCGGCCTGGTAGAGCCGGTGTTCACGCAGCAGCGGCGCGGCCTGGGCCGGCAGCGCGCGGCTGGCGTGCGGGATGGGGCTGTAGGCGGAGTAGTAGACGCGCCGCAGCCCCTGGCCCGTGTAGAGCCGGCTGGACAGCTGCAGAACGGTGCGGTCGTCGGACGCGTCGGCGCCGACGATGAGCTGGGTGCTCTGCCCGGCCGGCGCGAAGCGCGGCGGCGGCGCGGTGCGCGCGGCCGCGCCGGGCAGCGCGCGCACGGCCTGGGCCTCGCGCTTCGCCTCGCGCGCGGCCTGCAGCCGCAGGTGGATGCGCGACATCGTGCGCTCGATGCCCGCGGCATCCTTCTCCGGCGCCAGGTGTTGCAGGCTCTGCGCGCTGGGCAGCTCGACGTTGATGGACAGCCGGTCCGCGTAGCGGCCCGCGCGCTCCACCAGCTCGGGCGACGCGTCGGGAATGGTCTTCAGGTGCAGATAGCCCTTGAAATGCTCCTCCTCGCGCAGCCGGCGGGCCACCTCGATGACCTGCTCCATCGTGTAGTCGGGCGTGCGGATGATGCCGCTGGACAGGAACAGCCCCTCGATGACGTTGCGCCGGTAGAACGACAACGTCAGCTGCACGACCTCGTCGATGCTGAAGCGGGCCCGCTTCACGTCGCTGCTCTTGCGGTTGATGCAGTACAGGCAGTCGTAGACACACCAGTTGGTCAGCAACACCTTCAGCAGCGACACGCAGCGCCCGTCCGGCGTGTAGGCGTGGCAGATGCCGTTGCTGGTCGACCCCAGGCTCTTGCCGTCGCGGGAGTGGCGCTTCTCGGTGCCGCTGCTCGCGCAGGAGGCGTCGTATTTGGCCGCGTCGGCCAGGAGGGCGAGCTTGTCCTGAACTTCCATGCAGATACTGTAATTGCATACAGCATCCCGAGATGACCCAAGGTGTATCCGGCGCGCTGTCCTACGCCCCGGGGCGGGCCGGCTTCCTAGAGTGCGACGCCAACTGCCGAATCCGGCGAGCCAGGAGTCCCCATGCCCAAGCGCCCCTCCCCCGACCTCCCGCCCCCGGCCCGCGCCGGCACCGGCGGCGAACTGCACCACACGGCGGGCGGCACGCACCCGCCGCTGACGACCAACCAGGGCCTGCCGGTCACGAACAACCAGACCTCGCTGAAGGCCGGCGCGCGCGGGCCCACGCTGCTGGAAGACTTCATCCTGCGCGAGAAGATCACCCACTTCGACCACGAGCGCATCCCCGAACGCATCGTGCATGCGCGCGGCTCGGCGGCGCATGGCGTGTTCGAGCTGCACACGTCGCTGGCCAAGGTCACGACCGCGCGCGTGCTGACCGAGGTGGGCGTGAAGACGCCGGTGTTCACCCGCTTCTCGACGGTGGCCGGCGGCGCCGGCTCGGTGGACACGCCGCGCGATGTGCGCGGCTTCGCGGTCAAGTTCTACACGCCCGAGGGCAACTGGGACCTGGTGGGCAACAACATCCCGGTGTTCTTCATCCAGGACGCGATGAAGTTCCCCGACCTCATCCACGCCGTGAAGATGGAGCCGGACCGCGGCTTCCCGCAGGCCGCATCGGCGCACGACACGTTCTGGGACTTCATCTCGCTGATGCCCGAGAGCCTGCACATGGTGATGTGGGCCATGAGCGACCGCACGCTGCCACGCTCGCTGCGCTTCATGGAGGGCTTCGGCATCCACAGTTTCCGGCTCGTCGACGCCCGCGGCCGCAGCAGCTTCGTCAAGTTCCACTGGCGCCCGGTGCTGGGCCTGCAGAGCACGCTGTGGGACGAGGCCGTGCAGCTGGCCGGTGCCGACCCCGACGCGCACCGCCGCGACCTGTGGACGGCCATCGAGGACGGCCGCTTCCCCGCCTGGGACCTGGCCGTGCAGCTGTTCACCGAGGCCGACGCCGCAGCCTTCCCGTTCGACCACCTGGACCCCACCAAGCTCATCCCCGAGGAGCTGGTGCCGCTGCAGGTCATCGGCCGCATGACGCTGAACCGCAACCCGGCCAACCACTTCGCGGAGAACGAGCAGGTGGCCTACTGCCCCGCCAACCTGCCGCCGGGCGTGGACTTCTCCAACGACCCGCTGCTGCAGGGCCGCCTCTTCAGCTACCTGGACACGCAGCTGTCGCGACTGGGCACGCCCAACTTCGACCAGTTGCCCATCAACGCGCCCAGGTGCCCGTTCCACACGCAAACCCGCGACGGCCACATGCAGACCCGCGTGCCCACCGGCCGCGTGGCCTACGAGCCCAGCAGCCTGCAGCCCGACGCGCCGTACGAGGCGCCACGCGGCTTTGCGAGCGTCGCGGCGCCCGGCGAGCCCGACGCCAAGGGCCGCGTGCGGCCGGAGAGCTTTGCCGACCACTACAGCCAGGCGCGCCAGTTCTTCCACAGCCAGAACGCGCTGGAGCAGGCCCACATCGCCGCCGCGCTGGTGTTCGAGCTGAGCAAGGTGGAGACGCCCGCAGTGCGCGAGCGCATGGTGGGCCATCTGCGCGTGGTGGATGCCGACCTGGCGCGGCGCGTCGCCACCGGGCTGGGCCTGACCGCGCTGCCGCCGGCCGCCAAGCCCGCCGTGCCGGTGCAGGATCTGCCGCCCTCGCCGGCGCTGGGCCTGATCGACAAGACGCCGCCCTCGCTGCAGGACCGCTGCGTCGCCATCGTCTACAGCGACGACTCCGACGCCCGCCGCCTGGCCGCCGTGGACAAGGCGCTGCGCAAGGCCGGCGCCAAGGTACAGAAACTGGCGCCGCGCATCGGCGGCGCCACGCTCAGCGACGGCACGCACCAGCCGGCCGATGCCCGGCTGGCCGGCAGCCCGGCGGCGGCGTTCGACGCCGTCGCGCTGGTGCTGTCCGCGGCCGCCGCGCAGCAGCTCGCGCAGGACGACACCGCCGCCACCTTCGTGCGCCAGGCCCATGCCCACCTGAAGGCCATCGGCCACGACGACGGCGGCAAGGTGCTCGTGGAGGCGCTGCACCTGGTGGCGGACGACGGCGTCTGCGCGCTGGATGCCAAGGTGGGGGCCTTCGTGGCGGCCGCCGCCACGCGGCAGTGGGACCGCGAGGAGCGCATCCACCCGCTGCCCTGACCGACGCGTCGTCATCGGCCTTTCACGCAGCGCCGCCACAGTGCGGCGCCCGTGCATGCCACGACCTCCCCCGCCGCCGCGCCCTGCCGCTCCCCCGCGCTGCCGCGGGGTTTCGGCCTCGTCATCGGTGCGCAGTTCGCGTCGGCGCTGGCCGACAACGCACTGCTCATCGTCGCCATCGCGCTGCTGATCGACCAGGGCTTCGCGGCCTGGTGGGCGCCGCTGCTGAAGGTGGGCTTCATGGCCGCCTACGTCGTGCTGGCGCCGTGGGTGGGGCCGCTGGCCGACGCCTTCGCCAAGGGCCGCGTGATGGCGGCGATGAACCTCGTGAAGATCGCCGGCCTGGCGCTGATGGGGCTGGGCCTGCACCCGGTGGCCGCGCTGGCCGTCGTCGGGCTGGGCGCGGCGGCCTATGCGCCGGCCAAGTACGGCCTCATCACCGAGCTGGCCGCGCCCGAGGCGCTGGTCAAGGCCAATGGCTGGATCGAGATCAGCGTCGTGTCCGCAGCGCTGCTGGGCGCGGTGCTGGGCGGCCTGCTGGTGAGCCCGCTGTGGCTGGGCTCCGGGCTGGCGGACTGGTGGGACCGCTTCGACCTGCCCGCCGACAAGCTCACCGGCTCGCTGGCCGCGCTGCTGGCCCTGTACGCGCTGAGCAGCCTGCTGAACGCCGGCATCCCCGACAGCGGCCGGCGCCAGCGCAGCGCGTCGCACGACGCCGCGGCGCTGCTGCGCGAATTCCGCGCCGCCAACCGCACGCTGTGGCGCGACCGCGAGGGCGGCCTGTCGCTGGCCGCGACGACCCTGTTCTGGGGCGTCGGCGCGACGCTGCAGTTCGCCGTGCTGCGCTGGGCCGGCGAGGCACTGGCGCTGCCGCTGAGCCAGGCGGCCTACCTGCAGGCGGCGGTGGCGGTGGGCGTCATCGCCGGTGCGGCGGCCGCGGGCCGCTGGCTGGCGCTGCACCAGGCGCGGCACGGCCTGTGGGCCGGCGTCGCGCTGGGCTTGCTGATGCCGGTGGTCGCGCAGATCCACGACGTCGCGCTGGCTGCCGCCGTGCTGGCGCTGGTGGGCGCCGTGGGCGGCGCGATGGTGGTGCCGCTGAACGCGCTGCTGCAGCACCGCGGCGCCACGCTGCTGAGCGCGGGGCGGTCCATCGCGGTGCAGGGGTTCAACGAGAACCTGAGCGTGCTGGTGATGCTGGCGGCGTATGCGGCGTGCGAGGCGGCGGGGGTGGCCATTGCCGTGACATTGAGCGGCCTCGGCGTCGCCGTCGCTGGCGCGATCTCGGTGTTGATATGGACGACGATCAAGCCACGGCAACCGTGGTGACGGCGCGTCGCGTTTTTCGCTGTTTCGTCGGCATCGTCGCAGGGCGCTGTCCATCGCATCGCTTGGGATCCACGCACGCAAAAGCCGCCTGATCGCTTCGTAGACGTTGTCCGCTGCTACAGAATTTGCATGCACGAGTCAGTTCACAAAGTTTGACGCCGCCCATGAAAAAAACCGCCCCTCTTATCGCAGCCCTGCTCGCCTTCGGCGCACAGGCCCAGGTCGTCAAGTGCGTTGATGCCAAGACTGGCAAGACCACCTACACGAACAGTGCATGCAGTGGCGGAGAAACCAGCAAGGTCATCGTTCGCGAATCGACCGCCGAAGAGATTGCTGACCGTGAGGTCGCCTCCGTGTACGCGAGGGAGAGGCAGCAAATTTCTGCCGAGCGCGAGTCCGCCGCACTGAAAGGTATGGCGGCTACTGCCCCGCCGGCGACAGGCGGAATGGCTTCGCTGACCGGCGGTTCCGGCAGCACAACGTCTGCGGCGTGCCGTCAAGCTCAGCACGAACTTAGCGTCGTACGGAACGCCAAGACGTTCACACGCGACGCCGGCCCGGAGTTGCGCGCGATGCGGCAGGCGTGCGGGTTGCCGGAGCCGCTGCCTTCGAGCGCCAAGACGCGAGTTATCAGCGTCCCTGCTCCTGCTGCCCCGCCCGCACCACCGCAGCGCGAGTGCCGGATGGGCGACCCTACTGACTTCAACTGCTTCAGGCAATGATCAGTTTGGCGTGCTTTCGTAGCGCCAGGTCTCGCTCGCCTACTGATTGAACCTATAGCTCAAGTTCTCGGCGTCTGACGCGCTCGACCCGATCAACGCCTGCACGTGCTGACCAGCCATCGCGCCGCCGGCCTGCATTGGCCGGTTTTCTCTTTGATGAAGCCAGCGCTGGCATCCGCAGATCACCCCGCCGGCTGCAGCCGCTGCACCGCAAACGCCGGCTCGGCGCGCGCAATGGCCCCTTCCAGCACGGCCTCGAAACGTGCCGTGATGTCGCCCCAGTCCAACCGCCGCGCCGTGGCTCGTGCACCGTCGGCCACCGCGCGGCGCGCCGCCGCATCGCCGGCCGCCACACGCACCGCGGCGACAAAGTCAGCCTCGCGCCCCGGCCCGGCCAGCCAGCCGTTCACGCCGCTGCGGATCAGCTCCCCCGCCGCCGCGCTCTCGAACGCGACGACGGCGCAGCCGCTGGCCATGGCCTCGGTCGTCACGTTGCCGAACGTCTCGGTCAGGCTGGCGAACAGGAACAGGTCCAGCCCCGCGTAGTGCGCGGCCAGGTCGTCGCCGCTGCGCGCGCCGGCGAAGACCGCGTCTGGCACGCGCGCGGCCAGCTCGGCGCGCATGGGGCCGTCGCCGACAAACACCAGTTTCGCGGTCGGCTTCACGAGCTTCACGGCCTCGTAAGCGGCCATCACGACGCCCAGGTTCTTCTCCGGTGCGAGCCGGCCCACGTAGCCCATGACGAGGTCGTCCGGGCCGGCGCCCCAGCTGGCGCGCATCGCGTCGCTGCGGCGCGCCGGGTCGAAGCGCTGCGCGTCCACGCCGCGCCCCACCACCGTCAGGCGCTCGAAGCCGCGCTCGGCCAGCAGCACGCGCATGGCCTCGGTGGGCACCATCGTCGCGTCGCAGCGGTTATGGAACTTGCGCAGATAGCCCATGATGGGCTTGGACAGCAGCCCCAGCCGGTAGTGCTTGCCGTAGGCGTGGAAGTTGGTGCGGTAGTCCGACGTGACCGGCAGCGCCAGGTGCTGCGCGGCCTGCAATGCCGACCAGCCCAGTGGCCCCTCGGTGGCGATGTGCACGACGTCGGGCCGCTTCAGCGACCACAGCTTCACCAGCGCGCGCTTGGAGGGCACGCCCATGCGCAGGTTGGGGTACAGCGGCACGGGCAGGCCCTTGGTCAGCACCTCGTCGACGGCCGGCTTGCCGGTGGGCGGCGTCGTCAGCTTGGCGGACTGGCGCGGCCGGATCAGCTGCACGTCGTGGTTGCGGCGGTTCAGGCCGTCGACGACACGCGCCATCGACATGGCGACGCCGTTGACCTCGGGCGGATAGGTTTCGGTGACCACCGCCAGCCGGCGCGAATGGCGCGGCGCGGGCAGGTCATCGACCAGGATGTCATCGGCGTCGACGGTGTTCATGGTGCGCATGGTCAGCGCTGCATGCGACAGAACGATGAACGCAGCACCGTCACGCCGATTTCACGCAAGCCCCCCACCATCCGCCCCGCATTCCACCCCAACACGAGGACGGGACGACGTGAACGAGTTCTTCCAAACCCTGAAGACGCAGCGCTGGGACGACCACCGCTACTACCACCACAGCCGCATCAACCAGAGCCTGCACCTGATCAGCGCGCTGAGCTTCCTGGTGTCGTACGGCCTGGTGTTTGTGAACCCGGCCTGGGCGGCGCTGCTGGCCTGGTGCGTGTCGATGACGACGCGCCAGGCGGGTCACTTCTTCTTCGAGCCGCGCGGCTACGACCACGTGAACCAGGCCACCGACGAGTACAAGGAAGAGATCAAGGTGGGCTACAACATCCGCCGCAAGATCGTGCTGCTGGCCGTGTGGGTGGCGCTGCCCGCGGTGCTGTGGGTGTTCCCGTCGCTGGGTGGCCTGATCGAGCCCGCGGCCGACACGCGGGGCTTCATCGAGGACGTGGGCATGGCCTGGTTCTGCCTCGGCGTGACGGGCCTGGTGTTCCGCGTCGTGCAGCTGTGGATCACGCAGAACCTGATGCAGGGCCTGGCCTGGGGCTTCAAGATCATCACCGACCCCTTCCACGACGTGCTGCTGTACTGGAAGTCGCCGCTGTACCTGCTGCGCGGCCAGCTGATCGACCCCATGGAACACGTCGGCTCCAGCCAGGCGCACTGAACCGATGGACGAAACCCTCACCCTGTCGGCGCTGGCCCTGGGCGTGCTGGCGCTGCTGCCGGCCGCCAAGCGGCGCATCGAGCTGTCGCGCGCCAAGCACCGGTCCCTCGCCGGCCACTCGCGCATGGCCAAGCGGCTGGCGCGCTGGGTGCCGGGCTATGCCTACGACGAGGCGCAGTTCTTTGCCGCCGACGGCGCGCCCGCCGACGTCGCCGCGCAGCGCAAGGCCGCACTGCAGCGGCTGGGCGCCGAGTTCGACTCGCGATTCGCCAAGACGCTGGCCGCCACCGAGCAGGCCCGCGACGCGATCTCGGACCTGAAGTTCACGGGCCGCTACCGCGTGCCGTTCCAGTTCAGCCCGGTGCTGCGCGAGCACGTCAAGGTCGGCGCCTTCCTGCAGCACAGCGACGGCGTGCAGGTCGAGGACCTGGACGGCAACCGCTTCTACGACCTGACCGGCTCCTACGGCGTCAACGTGCTGGGCTACGACGCGTACAAGGCCTGCATCGATGAGGCCGTGGCCACCGCGCGCGAGCTGGGCCCCGTGCTGGGCGCCTACCACCCCTGCGTGCTGGACGTGCTGGGACGGCTGAAGGCCATCTCCGGCCAGGACGAGGTGAGCTTCCACATGAGCGGCACCGAGGCCGTCATGCAGGCCGTGCGGCTGGCGCGTTATCACACGAAGAAGAAGCGCCTGGTGCGCTTTGCCGGCGCGTACCACGGCTGGTGGGAGGACGTGCAGCCCGGCCCCGGCAACCCGCTGCCGCCGCGCGAGACCTTCACGCTGCAGGACTTGGCCGAGCGGTCCCTCAAGGTGCTAGCCACTCGGCGCGACATTGCCTGCGTGCTGGTGAACCCGCTGCAGGCGCTGCACCCCAACGTCAACGCGCCGGGCGACTCCAGCCTCATCGACGGCAGCCGGCGCGCCAGCTACGACCGCGAGGCCTACACGGCCTGGCTGAAGCGCCTGCGCGAGGTGTGCACGGCGCGCGGCATCGTGCTGATCTTCGACGAGGTGTTCGTCGGCTTCCGCCTGGCGCCCGGCGGCGCGCAGCAGTACTTCGGCGTGAAGGCCGACCTCGTCACCTACGGCAAGACACTGGGCGGCGGCCTGCCGGTGGGCGTGGTGTGCGGCCCGCGCGCGCTGATGCAGCGCTACCGTGACGACCGCCCGGCCGACATCTGCTTTGCGCGCGGCACGTTCAACGCCCACCCCTACGTGGTGGCGGCGATGGCGGCCTTCTTGAAGCGCCTCGAGCGCCCCGAGGTGAAGGCGCGGTACGACGGCCTGGACGAGCGCTGGAACGCACGTTGCGCGCAGTTCAACGCGCGGCTGCAGGCGGCCGGCGCGCCGGTGCGGCTGGCCAACCTGTCGACGATCTGGACGGTGACCTACACCCAACCCGGGCGCTACCACTGGATGCTGCAGTTCTACCTGCGCAAGCACGGCCTCGCGCTGAGCTGGGTGGGCACGGGCCGGCTGATCTTCAGCCTGAACTACGGCGACGCCGAGTTCGCCGAGGTCATGGACCGCTTCGTCGCCGCCTGCGACGAGATGCGGGCCGACGGCTGGTGGTGGACGGTGCCCGAACTGACGGGCCAGGCCATCCGCCGCGGCGTGTTGCGCGAGATGCTTTCCCACAAGTTCTGACGATGAAAAGCCAAGACGCAGCGCCGGCCCTGGAAGGCGGCGTGAAGGACAGCCGAGGCTGGCTGGCCCGCCTCGGCGCACAGGAAGACTTGAACTTCCTGCTCACCAACCGCATCCCGCGCATCGCCGCGACGCGGCTGATGGGCCGCCTCGCCAACATCGAGAGCCCGCTGTTCACGCGGCTGGCCATCCGCGTGTGGCAGCTGTTCACGCCGCTGGACCTCAGCGAGGCCAAGCAGCAGCGCTTCACGTCCATCAAGGACTGCTTCACGCGCGAGCTGAAGGACGGCGCCCGCGTGTTCGACGCCCGGCCCGACGTCTTCGCCAGCCCCTGCGACGCCATCGTCGGCGCGATGGGCACGGTGCAGCAGGGCCAGGTCTACCAGGCCAAGGGCTTCCCGTACTCGACGGCCGAGCTGTTCGGCCCGACGCAGGACGCCAGCGCCTTCGAGGGCGGCCGCTTCATCACGCTGCGGCTCACGTCGGTGATGTACCACCGCTTCCACGCGCCCGCCGACGGCACCGTGGAGCATGTGACCTACCTCAGCGGCGACACCTGGAACGTGAACCCCGTGGCACTCAAGCGCGTGGAGCGGCTGTTCTGCCGCAACGAGCGCGCCGTGGTGCGCATGCGGCTGGCCGGCGGGCAACCGGTCGCGCTGGTGCCGGTGGCCGCCGTGCTGGTGGCCAGCATCCGCCTGCACTGGCTGAACGTGCTGCTGCACGTCGGCCATCGCGGCGCCCACGAGATGCCCTGCTCGGCGCCGCATGTGAAGGGCCAGGAGATGGGCTGGTTCGAGCACGGCTCCACCATCATCGTCTTCGTGCCCAAGGGCTTCGAGCTGGCCGAGGGCATTGCCACCGGCGCACAGATCCGCGCGGGGCAGGCGCTGCTGAGGCTGCCGGGCTGACGCGTCAGCGGCGCAGCGCCAGCAGCGCAGGGCCCAGCACGGCCAGCTCGATCAGCAGGTTGCGCCACAGCCAGGGGTTGGCCAGGTCCAGCCGGCCCGCGCTGGGCAGCAGGCCCACCGGGGAGCGAAACGCATGGCCGTCGATGGGCCACGCCAGGGCGACGGATGGACGCCGACGAGAAAGTCCAGCCCCTCGTGCGACGACGCGGCGGCCAGCAGCGTCAGGGCCAGCGGCGTGGCGCGCACGCGGCAACGCCGGCGCAGCAGCCAGGCAAGGCCCGCACTGCCCGCCGCGAAACCGAGGCTGTGCGTGATGCGCGGTTCCACGGCGACACGCCAGCCCCACCACAGCAGGTAGTCCAGGTCCGGCAGCACCGCCAGCGCCAGGCAGGTCAGCAGCAGGGGCACGTCACGGGCAGGCGCCGAAGAGGCGCGACGGCAGGCGTAGGCCGTAGCGCCGGCGGCCAGGTACGCGATCAGCGAAGACATGCCGGCATTGTCCGGCGGGTGCCTCGGGGGGGGCTGGCGCGGATCAGCCGAGGACGGATTCCGGCTCGGCCGTCGTGGCGGCCACCGCCGGCACCGGGACGGCCCCGGGCAGCACGGCCGGCCTGGCCTTGCCGGCCGGCAGCATGCCCGGCAGCGCCGCCTCGTCGCCGCGGTCGATGATCTCCAGCCGGCCGTCGAAGTGCTCGACCAGCGCCGTCAGGCTCTCCACCCAGTCGCCGTCGTTGCAGTACAGCACGCCGTCGATCTCGCGGATCTCGGCATGGTGGATGTGGCCGCAGACCACGCCGTGCGCGCCGCGCTTCTTGGCCTCGCGGGCCACGGCGTTCTCGAACTCGTTGATGTAGCTGACCGCGCGCTTGACCTTGTGCTTCAGGTAGCGCGACAGGCTCCAGTACGGCAGGCCGCACTTGGCGCGGATGCGGTTGAACCAGCGGTTGACCTTGAGCGTGAACTCGTAGGCCAGGTCGCCCGCGATGGCCAGCCAGCGCGCGCACTGGATGACGCCGTCGTACAGGTCGCCATGCGTGATCCACAGCTTCTTGCCGTCGGCCGTCACGTGCATGGCCTCGTCCAGCACGTCGACGCCGCCGAAGTTGTGCGTCACGTACTTGCGCGCGAACTCGTCGTGGTTGCCGGGGATGAAGACCACCCGCGTGCCCTTGCGCGCCTTGCGCAGCAGCTTCTGCACGACGTCGTTGTGCGCCTGCGGCCAGTACCAGCTGCGGCGCAACTGCCAGCCGTCGATGATGTCCCCGACGAGGTAGAGCGTCTCGCACTCCACGTCGCGCAGGAAGTCCAGCAGCGCCTTGGCCTGGCAGCCGGGGGTGCCCAAGTGCAGGTCCGAGATCCAGACGGTGCGCACCGACAGCGTGGGCCGGTCGGTGCCGGCGTCAGCGGCGTCGTGAGGGTCTTGCGGCGTCGGCATGGCTGGCATGCTGCCGGCCGGTCATGACGCCGCCGTGAACGTGTTGCGCGCGGCTCAGCCCGCCGGCAACCGCGCCGCCAGCCGCGGCGTGGCGGCCTCGACGGGCGCCAGCAGCCGGGGCCACAGCTGCGCGCCCAGGTCACGGCGGAACGGGCCGAAGTGCTCGATCTTCTTCACGCCCAGGTCTGCCGGCGCCAGGACATGCCGCTGCACCCGTGCCGCCTTGAACTGCGCCGCCAGCGCATCCACTGCCGCGGCCGGCCCGAAGAGGTGGTCGTCCGTGATGCTCCACAGATGCACGGTGCCGTGGAAGCGGTCGTAGGCCCGCTCGCGCGCCAGCGACTCGTCACCGAACAGGAAGCCCGGCGTGCGGCCCCACGCCGCCCACTCCAGCGCCGCCCCCGCCGGCAGGTCCTGCGCCCGCGGGCCCAGCACGCGGCCCGGCGCGTGGCCCAGCAGCCGCACCAGCACCGGCAGCATCCAGTGGAAGAACACCCAGGCCTGCACACGCGCGAAGCCCGACCAGTGCCCCACGTAGGCCACCTGCGCCGCGACGCCCAGCACCGCGTCCACCTTTTCCTCGAACCCCGGCACCAGCCCGACGGCGTTGCCGCCCAGCGAATGCCCCACCCACAGCAGGCCCACGTCGCACTGCTGGCGGTCGGCCTCCTCGCGGCGGCGCCGGTCCGCCGCATGCAGCGCGGCGGCCATGTCCAGCCGAGCCCAGTCGCGCAGCCGCACGTCCTCACCCGGCTGCAAGACGCCACGCGAGGCGGCGATGCCGCGGTAGTCGAAGCTCAGCACCGCGTAGCCGCGGCGCGCCAGCCAGTCGGCGAAATGCCGGTAGTAGCCGGCCGGCACCGCCGTCGCTGCGCCGATGACGGCCACCGCCCTGACGCCCACGGCCGCAGGCGGTTCGAACCACTGCGCCGCCAGCAGGCGCCCGTCACTGCAGCGCAGCGGCGTGGGCGCCTGGCGCGCTGCCCACACGTCATCGGCCCCAGCCTCGTTGTCGTCGAGCCGTGTGGCAGCGGGAAGATGGGGCGGCAGGGCGTCGGCGGGCGACAACGGCAGGCTGGACATGGAGCACCTCGTGGCAATGCCCTTGCGGGCGTTGGGCGGTCAGTCTAGATTGGCAACTTTTCAGGCGGTAGATCGCTGCCAATCGCCAGATCGTCAATCAAATGTCGACAAAACGCAGCCCGCCACCCGGTGTCGGCCGGCGCCGCCAGACCGCCGCCGAGGAGGCGCTCGACGCCAACGCGCTGGAGCTGTTCGCCCGCATTGCCCAGGCCGGCAGCTTTGCGCAGGCGGCGCGGGACCTGGGCCTGACCCGCGCTGCCATCAGCCGCCGCATCGCCGCCATCGAGGCCGCGGTGGGGCTCACGCTGTTCGCGCGCAGCACGCGCAGCCTCGGGCTGACGGAGGCCGGCCGGCGGCTGCACACCCGCGCCCGCGCGGTCCGCGAGGCGGCGGAGAGTGCCCGGCTCGCGTTGCGCCACACGCGTGACCAGCTCGACGGCACCCTGCGCATCAGCGCCACCGCCAGCTTCGGCCGGCATGTGCTCGCGCCGCTGCTGGCACGCTTCCAGGCGCAGCATCCCGCGGTGCGCTACGAGCTGTTCTTCACCGACCGCCGCGTCGACCTGCTGCGCGAAGGCGTCGACATCGCCTTCCGCGTCACCAGCACGCCGCCCGAGGCCTGGGTCGCACAGCCCGTGCTGCGCTTCGAGGTTCGCGCCTACGGCGCCGGCAACCAACCGCCGCTGCTCAGCCCGCAAGACCTGACAAGCACCCCCTTGTTGCTGCTGGGCCAGGGCGAGGAGCCCTTCGCCAGCCAATGGCTGCACCGGGACGGGCGGCGGGAGCATGTGGCGCTGCAGGCGTCCGCCTGGGGCAGCGACCTGGACGGGCTGATCGCGCTCGCCCGCCACGGCGCGGGCATCGTCCTGGCACCGGATTTCGCCGCTGAACCGTTCGCCGCAGGGGCACCGACCGCAGCGCCCGCCCCGGAAACACACGAGGCCCCCCTGCTGCGCAACGTGCTGCCCGACTGGCGACTGGAGTTGGGGCTGGACACGGTGCAGGCGCTGACGCTCCCGCTGCCCGCCGGTTCGGACACCGCCCGCGCGCTCGTGCGTTTCGTCCGCGACGCGCTGCTGTTGCCGCCGCCGCGCTAGTCTGCAGGTCCCATGGTGATGACACCGTCCCGTTGTCTCTTCATCGGCATGCCGCCCGCGGCCCCCTGCCGGCAGCTGACCGTCGAGCTCGAGCGACGCGGGTTGATACGCGATTGGGCGCCGACCTGTTCCCGCCGTCGAACTGGCACCAGTCGCTGTCAGGCCGCTTTGAGGACGAACCTCGCGTCGTTGACCAGCTGCAAGCGGCAGGCGACACGCTCTCGGCGCGCGCCGTGCAGCTGCGCCTGGATCGCATCGAAAGCCAGCCCGGCCCGGAAGGCATCCACTGGGCCTTCCGCGCCGACCACACGCCGGCAGACTTCAGGACGCTGGTGCGCGGCCTCGGGGCCGCGATCACCGCGCAGACGGGAATCAAACCCGTCGAACCCACGCCGCACATCACCATCAGTTACTGGGCGAGCGAGCGGCTTCCCCGCATGCTGGCCATCGAGCCGGTCGACTGGCTGCTGGATGAAGTCCTGCTCGTGCGCGGTGGCGGGCGCCCGTATCACTACGAGGTCATCGCACGTTGGCCACTGCAGCCGCCGCGCGAGCAACCGGTCGCCGAGCAGCAATCCCTGTTCTGAATCGCACCCGGAGCGGCCGCGCCCACGGCGGCCGCCCCAACATTCACGCCCCGACCAGTACCGTCGATTCAGCATGCCGACCGCAGAGCGCAGATATTGCGGCGGCCAGGTCGAGCGACCGAAACCGATTCAGGATGGCCATCCGTTCGTAAACCGTTGGCTCGGCGTAATCGGCCTATCGACTGGACCGCGAAATTCAGATTCGCCAAAAGCAAAACCCCCACCGGCTTTCGCTGGAGGGGGTTGGCTTTGAATAATAGCCTGACGATGACCTACTTTCACACGGGAATCCGCA
>JAYSCT010000030.1:0-38587 GCA_041914785.1 Roseateles sp. | reverse complement strand
CCTCACGATGGCCGTCGGCGCATGAGGCGTCACGAACCAATGCGCAAAGCGCCTACAAGAACCCGTCCGCCGAGCAGATCGAGGGCGCCATCGGCGGCCTGGTGAACCTGCGCACGGCGCTGCCGTTCGATTACGGCGGCTTCAAGGGCAACCTGGGCGTGTCCGCGACGCGCAACAAGCTGGCCGACACGACCAAGCCGACGTACTCGGGCCTGATTTCCAACACCTGGAACACCGACCTCGGCAAGTTCGGCCTGCTGGCGCACGCGGCCTTCTCGAAGAGCAACACGCGCACCGACAGCATGTTCGTCGACCCCTACTTCCTGGAAGTGGAGAAGGTCTCGAAGCCGTCGGACAACGACAACGCGTACTACACGTCCAAGACCAACCACTGGTTCCCGAAGGCGCTGGGCTGGCGCACGCTGGCCTATGACCGCACGCGCCAGGGCTCCTACTTTGCCGGGCAGTGGAAGAAGGACACGCTGGAAGTCGCGGCCACGCACTTCCGGTCCAAGTACGACTTCTACTGGGACGAGAGTTCCATCGACAGCCAGGCCGACCCCTACACCTCCAAGGTGTCGTCGGACGCCAAGTGGGGCAGCAACGGCGCGCTGCTGACGGGCACCATCACCGACCCGGGCCACAACGGCATCCCGTTCAACGCGAACACGCGCTTCTCCAAGCGGGTCTCCGAGACCAAGGAGAGCACGTTCAACGTCGTCTGGACGCCGACGCCGGCGCTGCGCATCGCCAACGACTTCCAGTTCATCGAGTCGACGACGCGCGCCATCGATTCCACGGTCGCCACCGGCATCAACATGCCAAAGGAAACCGTGGACATGAGCGGCGACCTGCCGCGGCTGATCCTGGACGCGGCGGACCGGGCCTACCTGGCCGATCCGTCCAAGTACTACTGGGGCTTCACAATGGAGCACCTGGACAAGAGCCGCGCGACGCAGAAGGCCTGGAAGGGCGACGTCAAGTACGCGTTCGACCACCCGGTGTTCCAGGACCTGCGCGTCGGCCTGCGCTTCACGGAGCGTGAGGCCAACAACCAGGTCAGCAACCCCAGCTACAACTGGAAGGCCGTCACGCAGACGTGGCAATCGGCCGAGTTCGACCAGGGCGCCATCAACCAGTCCTGGGACTGGCACCCGATCAAGAGCCTGGCCTATCTGTCTCGCTTCGGCAGCAACGACACCCAGCTCGAGGCGTTCAACAACTTCATGAACGGCAAGACCCAGGTCGCGTCGCTGGTGCTGCCCAAGATGGCCGTCGCGGCGAACTACCCGGCGTCCTACGCCACGCTGCACAGCTACTACACCCAGCTTTGCGAGGAGTACAAGGCCCAGCTGGGCACCACCCGCAATTGCGCGGCCTCCTGGCAGCCCATTCCCTTCGACGAGACCTCGCCCAACAGCAACAAGCAGCACGAGACCACCAAGACGGCCTATGCGCAGCTGCGCTTCGGCTTCGACGACTGGAACGTGCCGCTGGATGGCAACGTGGGCCTGCGCGTGGTCAACACGAAGTACGACACCACGGGCTACAAGTCGCTGAACTACACGGCGACCGACATCGGTGCGGGCACCGTCGTCGGCGGCCCCATCCCGACCTTCACGAACTTCCAGACGCCCATCGACGTCCGCAACAGCTACACCGACGTGTTGCCCACGTTGAATCTGAAGTACAAGTTCAGGGACAACCTGCAGATGCGCGTCGCGTTCGCCAAGGCCATCGCCCGCCCGGACTTCAGCACGCTGCAGCCCAACGTGCAGATGCTGGCTGGCTCGGCCACCGTGCGGACCGTGGTCGACACGACCGTGACGCCCAACACGCGCACCAACTACATCGACGACCTGAAGAACCGCGGCACGGCGCTGGGCAACCCCATCCTGAAGCCGGTCAAGTCCGACCAGTTCGACGTGTCGGCCGAGTGGTACCTCGACAAGGCCAGCTCCATCACGATGGCGGCGTTCAACAAGCAGCTCAAGGACGTGATCGTCAACGAGGTCGGCATCCTGCAGGCGCCCGACTCCACCGGCAAGATGTACGACTTCGCGTACTCGACGCAGGTCAACGGTGCCAAGGGCTGGGCGCGTGGCCTGGAGTTCGCGGTGCAGCACTACTTCAACGGGCTGCCGGGTCTGCTGGCTGGCCTGGGCGTGCAGGCCAACGTCACCTACGTGGACAGCAAGCAGAAGCGCTACAACTCGGTGGGTGCCGAGTGGTGCAGCGGCGTGACGGACGAGCGCAACCTCAACCTCTACGTCAACGGCTGCGACACCAACGGCCAGTCCTACCCCGACCATCCGCTGCCCAACCTGTCGCGCAAGGCCTTCAACCTGGCCATCCTGTATGACCACGGCCCGATCTCGGCGCGCGTGGCCTATGCATGGCGCGGCAAGTACCTGAACGGCGTGGCCTTCCCCGACAACACCGGCCCGAACCAGACCAACGGCTTGAACTACAACCCGAACAGCCCGCAGTACGGCCGCAACAACATGCCGCTGGGCCTGCCCATCTGGACGGACAGCTTCGGCCAGCTCGATGCCAGCATCGAGTACCAGCTCACCAACCAGCTGAAAGTCGTGCTGCAGGGCCAGAACCTGACGGACGCGGTCTACAAGCAGCTGATGGAGCAGCACATCGGCATGATGAACCGCAGCGGCTTCGTCTCGGGCCCGCGCTACACGCTGTCGGCGCGCTATCAGTTCTGACCGGACGCCGGGTTTGTCCCGGCTGAAGGAGGGCCTGGCGCTGCGGCGCCGGGCCTTTTTTTTGGGTAGTGTTCGAACACAGCAAAAACACCATGGAGACACCACGCATGCCTGAGGACCAGCCCCTGCGCCGCATCGTCATCGTCGGCGGCGGCACCGCCGGCTGGATGACCGCCGCGCCGCTGGGCCAGTTGATGGGGCAGGGCGAGCACGGCGCGCGCTGCGAGATCGTGCTGATCGAATCCCCCGAGATCGGCACCGTGGGCGTGGGCGAGGCCACGCTGCCCACCATCCGCTTCTACAACCGCACGCTGGAGCTCGACAGCGCCGAGTTCATCCGCAAGACCCAGGCGACGTTCAAGCTGGGCATCGAGTTCAAGGACTGGGGGCACCTGGGCAACCGCTTCTTCCACGGCTTCGGCGAGTTCGGGCCGGCCATCCAGAACCGCTCGTCCGTCATGCACTGGCTGCGCCTGCACGGGCTGGGCGGCATGGACAGCCACGAGCACTGGTCCACCGCCACCGTCATGGCGCGGCACAACCGCTTCGTGCCGCCCGAGGGCGACGTCGCCTCGGCCGCCAACGCCTACTCCTACGCCTTCCACTTCGACGCCGGCCTCTACGCCGCCTACCTGCGCGACTACGCGATGGCCCGCGGCGTGCAGCGCGAGGAGGGCACCATCGTCGACGTGTCCGTGCGCCCCGGCGACGGCTTCGTCACGGCGGTGACGCTGGCCGACGGCCGGCGCATCGAAGGCGACCTGTTCATCGACTGCTCGGGCTTCCGCGCGCTGCTCATCGAAGGCGTGTGCCGCGCCGGCTATCACGACTGGACGCACTGGCTCCCCTGCGACAGCGCCCAGGCCGTGCCCTGCGCCCGCGTCGAGCCGCTGACGCCCTACACCACGTCCACCGCGCGCCGCGCCGGCTGGCAGTGGCGCATTCCGCTGCAGCACCGCACCGGCAACGGCCATGTCTACTGCAGCGCCCACATCAGTGACGACGAGGCCGGTCGCGTGCTGATGCAGAACCTCGACGGCGCGCCGCAGGGCGATCCGCGCCAGCTGCGCTTCAAGACCGGCATGCGCCGCAAGGTCTGGGACCGCAACGTCGTCGCCATCGGCCTGTCGTCGGGCTTCGTGGAGCCGCTGGAGTCCACCAGCATCCAGCTCATCATGGACGGCGTGGGCCGGCTCATCGAGCTGCTGCCCGACCGTCGCTGCGACCGCCACCTGGCCGACGAATACAACCGCCGCATGACGCAGCAGTACGAGTCCATCCGCGACTTCATCGTGCTGCACTACAAGCTGACGCAACGCGACGACAGCGAGTTCTGGCGCTACTGCGCGGCCATGCCCATCCCCGACACGCTGCACCACCAGATCGAGCTGTTCCGCCAGAGCGGCCGCGTCGCCATCCTGGACCCCGACAGCTTTGCCGAGCCGTCCTGGGTGTCGCTGTTCCTGGGCCTGGGCCTGTGGCCGCAGCGGCACGATCCGCTGCTCGCGCAGATCGACGAACAGGCGCTGCGCCAGCACTTCCAGCGCCTGCGCCAGGCCATCGCGCAGACGGTGGACGGCATGCCCGACCACGGCGCCTTCATCGACCGCCACGTCAAGGCCGCCGCGATGGGGGTGGCTGCATGAGTGACGACACCCGCATCCGCCGCATCGTCATCGTCGGCGGCGGCTCCGCCGGCTGGATGTGCGCCGCGCCGCTGGCCCAGGTGTTTGGCTCGCCGCCCGGCGGCCCGAGCAACCCGGTGGGCTGCGAGATCGTGCTGGTCGAGTCTGCCGACATCGGCACCGTCGGCGTCGGCGAGGCCACGCTGCCCAGCATCCGCGCCTACAACGACGCGCTGGGCCTGGACAACGCGGACTTCATGCGCAAGACGCAGGCCAGCTTCAAGCTGGGCATCGAATTCAAGGACTGGGGCCACGTCGGCAACCGCTTCTTCCACGGCTTCGGCGGCTTCGGCCCGGCCATCGTCAACCGCTCCTCAGTCGCGCACTGGCTGCGGCTGGCGCGCGAGGGCGGCATGGCCAGCCACGAGGAATGGTCCGTCGCCACCGTGATGGCCCGCCACAACCGCTTCGCACCCCCCGAGGCCGGCCCGCCGTCCGCCGCCAACGCGTTCTCCTACGCCTTCCACTTCGACGCCGGCCTGTACGCCGCCTACCTGCGCGACTACGCGGTGGCCCGCGGCGTGCAGCGCGAGGAGGGCACCATCGTCGACGTGTCCGTGCGCCCCGGCGACGGCTTCGTCACGGCGGTGACGCTGGCCGACGGCCGGCGCATCGAAGGCGACCTGTTCATCGACTGCTCGGGCTTCCGCGCGCTGCTCATCGAAGGCGTCTGCCAGGCCGGCTATCACGACTGGACGCACTGGCTGCCCTGCGACAGCGCACAGGCCGTGCCCTGCGAGAAGGTTCAACCGCTCACGCCTTACACCACGTCCACCGCCCATTCAGCCGGCTGGCAGTGGCGCATCCCGCTTCAGCACCGCACCGGCAACGGCCATGTCTACAGCAGCGCCCACATCAGCGACGAGGACGCGAGCCGCGTGCTGATGAGCCACCTGGACGGCGCCCCCCAGGGCGCGCCGCGCCAACTGCGCTTCAAGACCGGCCTGCGCCGCAAGGTCTGGGACCGCAACGTCGTCGCCATGGGCCTGTCGTCGGGCTTCCTGGAGCCGCTGGAATCCACCAGCCTGTCGCTGGTCATCCACGGCATCAGCGCGCTCGTGGAGCTGTTCCCCGACCGCCGCTGCGAGCCGCACCTGGTGGCTGAATACAACCGCCGGATGACGCGCCAGTACGAGTCCATCCGCGACTTCATCATCCTGCACTACAAGCTCACCCACCGGGACGACAGCGAGTTCTGGCGCTACTGCCGCAGCATGTCCATCCCGGAGACACTGGCCCACCAGATCGACACCTTCCGCCGCAACGGCCGCGTCGTCATCCTGGACCGCGACAGCTTCGGCGAGGATTCGTGGTGGTCGCTGTTCCTGGGCTTGGGGCTGCAACCCGAGGTGCTTGACCCGCTGCTGAGGCAGGTGGATGCGGCGCCGCTGCGGGAGCATTTTCAGCGGCTGCATGGGGCCATTGCGCGGACGGTGGAGGGCATGCCGGAGCATGCGGCGTACCTGGATCGGATTGTGTCGAGCTGTAGCGTTTGAGGGTGTTTGCGGGGGGCTGGGGTGGCTACAGACTGATATTGCACGGATGGTGCCTGTTCGCTCTGGCTGCTTTCTGCCCTAAAAGCCTTGCGGGAAAATATCTTTGTAAACATCACAGTTGGCCCGGATGTCTGAGATCCTGCTGCATTCAAAAGCGTGTATCGTGACTGCAGAGCGGATGCTGTCGCTATTCAAAGTCACTCCAACCACGACTGAAAAGCTTGCCGCTCACGCTTTCTTCTGTAGATGTATCGACCATTTCCGTGCTGCAGTGCTGCTTGCCCAGGAAGATCTAGATGCGGAAGCGCTTGTGCTTGTGCGAGGGATTATCGAAACGACGTTCGTACTCGGAGGTCTACTCACAGGAATCGTGACGACCGAAGAGATGGAAGCGTTTGATCGCGCAGGGCGGGCCAAGGGCGCAAAGGCGCAGGACGATTTTCTTCGCCGAAATGCCACGATAGGCCTGCGAGAACGAGTCCGTGATTTCGCCGAGAACAACGCAGGACCAATGCTGAAATTTGAGCAGATTGCTAGGCAGATCGATGCAATGGATCTCTACAACGGGCACTACCGCATGTTTTCGCACTTGGCAGCGCATCCCTCTATGTCATCGGTCGCCAAGTACCTTGACTATGGCGAGGACTCAACGAGCATCCGTTATCCGGGCATAGGGCGCCAGCAGCGTTCCACTCTGCTGATCACTTCGACCATCTTTATGCATACCTGCGCAGCAGTCGAGCATTGGCTTGGTACGACGCCCGAAATCAATCAGGCCATAAGTGAACGCCTCAATGAGCTCAAGTCATTCGGATCAGTCGTTTAGCTCAGCAGCCCATCGGCAGTTCTTGACCAGCGGTTGGCGTCAGGATCACGCGCAATCCCACCCCAGCCGCACCACCCCGCAGTGCCGGCACACGAACTTGTAGAAGGCGTTGTCGCCGGCCGGCTCGTAGTCGCGCGTGGCGGCGGTCCATTGCTTGGCCGTCTTGCCGTAGCGCTGCATCCAGTCGGCCTTCACGGCGTCACTGGCGTCTTCCACATCGTCTTCCGACGCATCGCCATGGAACTCGCAGGCGTCGTTGCAGTGCGTGAGCCACTCCTCCTGCTGCCAGCAGGAGTAGCCCGGCGTGCGCAGGCTCACCTCGTCGATGACGTCGGCCGCCACGCCGGCCTGTTGCAGCGGCGTGGGGTCGGAGAAGCTGGCACCCAGCTTCGCGGCAGCGGAGCCGTCGGCGATGCACCAGGGGCACAGCTTCTCGTCCAGGTCGGTCGTCGCGTAGACGGGCTGCACGTAGACGAAGCCGCGCGGCTCACCGCAGCAGGCACAGGTGATGGAGCGGGGCTCGATGGCGCCGGTGGCCAGCGGGTCGGGGTGGTAGCGGAAGGTGGGCAGGTCCATGGCGTCACGCTACCAGAGCCCGGCGGCGGAGCTCATCGGCCGGCGCGCTCCCGCAGGAAATCGGCATACGCCAGCGCGCTGCGCTTGAGCGTGCGCTGCTGGGTCTCGAAGTCCACATGCACGAGGCCGAAGCGGCGCTCGTAGCCGAAGGCCCATTCGAAGTTGTCCATCAGCGACCAGATGAAGTAGCCGCGCACGTCCACGCCGTTGGCCATCGCCCGCGAGCAGGCCGCGAAGTGGCGCTTGATGTAGGACTGGCGCTGCAGGTCGTCCACCTCGCCGCGGGCGTTCACCTCGTCGTGGCTGGACATGCCGTTCTCGGTCACGTACAGCGGCGGCAGGTTGGGGTAGTCGCGCTTGAAGGCCTCGAACAGGTCCTGCATGCCTTGCGGGTAGACCTCCCAGTCCATCGTCGTGCGCTCGACGCCGTCGTGGCGCACCCAGTCGATGGTGTCCGCGCCCTTGGAGCGCAGCACGGCGCGGCTGTAGAAGTTGATGCCGAGGTAGTCGATGGGGCGGCGGATGATGTCCATGTCGCCGTCCAGCACGAGCGGCTCGCAGCCTTTCCACAGCCGCCACAGGTCGGCGGGGTACTCGCCCTTGAGCAGCGGGTCCAGCACCCAGCGGTTCTGGAAGGTCTCGAAGAGCGACGCGGCGTCGCGGTCCTCGGCGGTGTCGCTGTCGGCATAGCCCGGCGCGCAGTTGGCGACGATGCCGTGCAGCGCCTGCGGCGCGTTGGCGCGCAGGATGGGCAGCGCCAGGCCGTGGCCCAGCAGCAGGTGGTGCATGGCTTGCGCGGCCCAGCGGTGGCTCTTCAGGCCCGGCGCGTGGTGGCCGTCGCCGTAGCCGAGGTAGGCCGAGCACCAGGGCTCGTTGTGCGTGGTCCACGCGGCCACGTCGCCATGGCCGGCCAGCTCGCGGCTCATCAGGTCGGCGTAGTCGGCGAAGCGGTAGGCGGTCTCGCGGTTCAGCCAGCCGCCCTTGTCTTCGAGGTGCTGCGGCAGGTCCCAGTGGTACAGCGTCACGAAGGCCCGGATGCCGCGCTCACCCAGGCCGTCCAGCAGGCGCTTGTAGAAGGCGATGCCTTTCTGGTTGGGCCGGCCGGCTTCGTCCATCACGCGCGGCCAGGCGATGGAGAAGCGGTAGGCGTCCACGCCCAGGCGCTGCAGGATGTCCAGGTCTTCGTCGAGGCGGTGGTAGTGGTCGCAGGCGATGTCGCCGTTCTCGCCGCGCCGCACCTTGCCGGGCGTCGCGCAGAAGCGGTCCCAGATGGATTCGAGCCGGCCGTCCGCATGGGCGGCGCCTTCGATCTGGTACGAGGACGTGCCGCAGCCGAACACGAAGTCGCGGCGGCGCATCGGCGAGTCGGCCGGCGGGGAGACGAGGTCGGCGAGCGAGGTGGGAGGCGGGGTCAGGTCCATGGCTAGTTCGATGGGTCAGGGAGAGGAGGGCAGTGCCTGCAGGGCGCTGCGCCAGGGCGCGAGGGTTTGCGGATCGGCGGGCAACGGACCACGCACGCCGCAGATGAAGGACGCAAAGCGATTGGCCAGCGCGAGCGTGGCGGCCAGGTCGCGCTGCTGCGCGAGGCCGGCCAGCAGCAGCGCGGTGAAGGAGTCGCCGGCACCGACGGTGTCGATGACGCGCGGTTGCGGCTCGCCGGGGCCCTGGGCCAGCAGCGCGCCGCCGAGGCCGTAAAAGCGCCAGCCGTCGGCGCCGCAGGTCAGCACCAGGCGCTGCAGTGCGAAGCGGTCCATCAGCGCAGCCACCTGGGCGGCTTCGTCGCCGGGCGTGTCGAACCAGCCGGCCAGCCGCGCCAGTTCCTCGTCGTTGACCTTGACCCAGTCGGCCAGCATCAGCGATTCGGCGGCGAACAGCGCGTGGTCGGTGCCGGGGCGCAGGTTCAGGTCCAGGAAGCGCAGGCCGTAGAAGCCCTTGGCCAGCGCGCGGATGGCCGTGCGCGACACGGCGTGGCGCTGCGCCAGGCTGCCGAAGTACAGCAGCGACGGCGCGGCGCCGGCCAGCGCGGCGCGGGCGGCGGGCAGGTCCAGGTGGTCCCACGCGGCGTCGGCGTGGATCTCGAAGCGGTGGCCGCCGCCGGGCTGCTCCCGCACGCTGACGCGGCCCGTCGCGCGCGCGGCGTCGCGCTGCAGGCCCTGCGTGCCCAGACCGTAGCGCTCGGCGCTGGCGAGCACGAGGCGGCCGTTGGCGTCGTCCGCGCCGATGCGGCTGATGAACAGTGCCGGCACGCCCAGCGCGGCCAGCGACCGGGCCACGTTGAACGGCGCGCCGCCGGCCACCGGGCCGTCATGGAATTCGTCCACCAGGGCTTCGCCCAGGACGGCAAGGGAGCGGAAAGGCATCAAGGGTGCAGGCGATGAAAATTTCAAGGCAACAATAATTGTTTAGTGAACAATCGGCAACGGGGCGATCCCGGATGCGCGTGCGGTCGGGCGCACCGGGCCCACGTAACAGGTGTGGAACGGCATGGCCCTGGAGGCGGTGCCACAATTGCGGCGCCTTGCGAGGCACTAAACAACAGCGGGAGTCCGGGCCATGGCCGACAAGCGGGGGGTGACGATTCGGGAATTGGCCCAGGCGGCGGGGGTGTCCATCGGCACCGTGTCGCGCGCGCTGAAGGGCCAGCCCGGCTTGTCCGAGCAGACCCGCAGCCAGGTGCTGGAGGTGGCCGAGAAGCTGGGCTACGACACCGCCAAGCTGCGCACCGGCAAGCCGCGCCGCCTGCTGTTCCTGTACAGCCGCCACCTGGGCTCGCTGGCCACCAACCCGTTCTATTCCTACGTGCTGCATGGCGCCGAGACGGTGTGCCGCGAGGCAGGCGTGCCGCTGAGCCTGCTGTCCGTGCAGTCGGGTGACGACATCGCCGCGCAAGTGCGCCGCCACGAGGCCGAGGCGCTGCTGGGCGCCGGCTACTTCGACCCCGACACGATGGAAGGCATCCGCCGCTGCGAGCTGCCGCTGGTGCTGGTGGACCACTTCCACCCCGGCGTGCGCTGCGTCAACGACGACAACCAGCAGGGCGCCTGGCTGGCCACGCGCCACCTGCTGGACGGCGGTGCCAAGAGGGTGGCGGCCATCTTCGGGCCGCCCACGCACTACTCGGTGTCGCTGCGGGCCAAGGGCTTCCGGCGCGCGCTGTTCGAGGCCGGCCGGCTGTTCGACCCCGACTACGAAGTCACGCTGGACCCGGTCATGGAGTACCGCGCGGCCGGCCGCGACGCGATGCGCCGCCTGCTGGCGCTGCCGCAGCCGCCGGACGCCGTCTTCGCCTACAACGACTCCACCGCGATGTTCGCCATCGAGTACTGCATCGAGCAGGGACTGCGGGTGCCGGAGGACATCCGCTTCATCGGCTATGACGACATCGAGGAGGCTGCGCACTTCAAGCCGCCGCTGTCCACCGTGAAGATGGACAAGGAGGCGCTGGGCCTGGTGGCCGCACGCGCGCTCATCGACGGCGACGTGGAGCCCAGCGAGGCCTCGCTGCCGGTGGAGTTGGTGGTGCGCGAGAGCTCGCGCGTCGAGGCCGCGCCGGAGGCGCCGGCACGCAAGGCCCGCCGCCAGCCGGCCACTGCAGAACGTTGATCGCTGGAACCGATTCCTCAGGTCTTACCCGGTTTTCATTGATTCGAGCGTCGAACGAAAATCTCCTTGTTTACTAAAAACAAGTCGCCCCAGGCGACCAAGGAGACATCGACGTGCTTGCCGAGAGCGATGGCGCCGCCGCGCCCCTGATGCACCGCGCCCCGGCTGCCGCGCCGGCCCCGGTCACTGCCGAGGCCGATCGCGTGCCTGCCGCGCAGAAGATCGGCTTCGGCCTGGGCTCGTTCCTGGACATGTGGGGCCACTGGCTCTACCAGTCGCTGGTGTTCCACGTCTTCAACGTGTTCCTGGGCGTGGCGCCGGGGCTGATCTCCACGGCGCTGGGCGTCAAGATCTTTGCGGACGCGGTGTCGGATGCGCTGTTCGGCTGGCTGTCCGACAACGCCCGCACCCGCTGGGGCCGGCGGCGCCCGTTCATCCTCGTCGGCGGCGTGCTGGCGGGCATCGGCCTGCCGCTGATGTTTGCCGTGGGCCGCGGCTGGACGGACACCGAGTACTTCATCTTCATGCTGGTCTCGACCTGCCTGTACGCGCCGGTCATGAGCTGCTTCAACCTGCCGTGGAGCAGCCTCGGCGCTGAGATGACGCCCGACTACCACGAGCGCACCCGCGTCATGTCGTGGAAGAACGCGATCCAGAAGATCCCCGAGCTGGCGATGTTCGTCGCCGCGCAGTTCACGACGCTGGCCTTCTTCCATGACGCCAGCGGCAAGCCCGACATCCTGCTGGGTGCGCAGGTCTACACCAGCATCCTGGGCGGCATCATGGTGGTCGTCTCCGTGGCCATCTTTTCGCTGACGCGCGAGCGCTACTACGACAAGGTGGTGGCCCAGACCCGCCAGCGCGTGCCGTTCAAGGACACGCTGTACCGCACGCTGAAGAACAAGCCCTTCCGCCAGATGCTGGGCACCATGCTGACCTACAACCTGGCCACGGCCATGGTGGGCCTGCTGGGCTACTACGCGACGGTCTACTACGTCTGCGGCGGCAACGTCGTCGAGGCCACCAAGTGGAACTCGCTGATGGGCGTGGCCGGCCTGGTCAGCGGCCTGCTCGGCATCGTCTTCGCCGGCCGCGTGGCGCGGGCCTACGGCAAGCGCAATGCGCTGATGACGGTGCTGGTGCTGGGCATCGTCGCGTTCATCGGCGACTGGTTCTTCTACAACCCGCAGCTGCCCTGGCTGCAGCTGTTCGCCAGCGGCGGCGTGGCCTTCATCGGCGCCGGTTTCTGGACGATCTACGGCTCGGCCATGGCCGACGTCGTCGACCACGACGAACTCGACAGCGGCCAGCGCCGCGAGGGCTCGTTCGCGGCCTGCGGCTCGTGGATCTCCAAGGTGGGCCTGGCCCTGGGCAACATGACCTCGGGCTGGGTGCTGATGTTCACCGGCTTCGACGCCAAGCTGCCGGCGCAGAGCGAGGAGGCCATCTTCCTGATCCGCGTGTTCCTGTCGGGCATTCCCATCGTGGGCCTGCTGATCGCGCTCGTCATCGTGTCGCGCTACTTCCTGACGGAGCAGCGCGTGCACGAGATCCGCGCCGCGCTGGAAGCCCGGCGCGGCACTGTCTGACCGGAGCTTTTCACCATGACCTTGACCTGGCTGCGCCACGCACTGCTGGCCCTGTTGACCTGTGCCGCCACCGTGGCCGGCGCGCAGGCCACCGGCCACGAGACCCTGAAGCTCGACGCTCCCAAGCCCCGGCTGCTGCCCACGCCGCCGATGGGCTGGAACTCGTGGAACAAGTTCGGCTGCAACGTCAGCGAGCGGCTGATCCGCGAGCAGGCGGACGCGATGGTGGCCTCCGGCATGAAGGCGGCCGGCTACCAGTACATCGTCATCGACGACTGCTGGCAGAAGAGCCGCGACGCCGACGGCAACATCCAGCCCGACCCCGAGCGCTTCCCGTCGGGCATGAAGGCGCTGGCCGACTATGTGCACAGCAAGGGCCTGAAGTTCGGCCTGTACTCCGACGCCGGCGCGCTGACCTGCGGCGGCCGACCGGGCAGCGCGGGGCACGAGTTCCAGGACGCGCGCCAGTACGCGAAGTGGGGCGTGGACTGGCTCAAGTACGACTGGTGCTACACCGGCCCGCGCAACCCCGAGGCAGCCTACACCATCATGGCCAAGGCGCTGCGCGAGTCGGGGCGCGACATCGTGCTGTCCATCTGCGAATGGGGCAACAGCAAGCCCGGCCGCTGGGCGGCGCCCATCGGCCACCTGTGGCGCACCACGGGCGACATCTGGGATGCCTGGCAGGGCAAGAAAGAGTGGTCGCACGGCATGCTCGACATCCTCGACATGAACGCCGAGCTGTGGGCGGACGCCGCGCCCAACGGCTGGAACGACCCCGACATGCTGGAGGTGGGCAACGGCGGCATGACGACCACAGAGTACGAGAGCCACTTCTCGCTGTGGGCCATGCTGGCCGCGCCGCTGATCGCGGGCAACGACCTGTCGAAGATGGACGCGGACACGAGGCGCATCCTGACGAATGCCGAGGTCATCCGCGTCGACCAGGATCCGCTGGGCCGCCAGGGCCGCCGGGTGTGGCGCCAGGGCGACCTGGAGGTCTGGGTGCGCACGCTGGCCGGCGGCGACCGCGCCGCCGTGCTGTTCAACCGCGGCGACAAGCCGGCCGACATGGCCGTGTCATGGGAGCAGCTCGACCTGCCTTCGAAGCTGAAGGCGGACGTGCTGGACCTGTGGTCGGGCAAGAAGACCGCCGGCGTCAGCGGCCGCCACGGCGGCACGGTGGCCCGCCATGGGGTGCTGATGTTCCGGATCGCGCCAGCGGTGCAGTGACGGTTCAGTAGCCGACGGTGAAGCGCGCGCGGCGGTGCTGCGGCGCTTCCAGCTCGTTGACGATGGCCAAGGCCAGGTCTTCCACGCTGATGTGGCTCTCGCCCTGGGCGTCGAACACCGGGTTCTCACCGCCCAGGCGGAACTGGCCCGTGCGGGCGCCCGGGGCCAGGTGCATGGCGGGCGACAGGAAGGTCCAGTCCAGGCCGGTGGTGTCGGCGCGCAGGCGGCTCAGCGCCTCGCGGGCGGCCAGCGCGCCGGACTTCCATTCGGCCGGGAACGCCGGCGAATCGACCAGCTGCTGGCCCGGCGCGATGAACAGGCTGCCCGCGCCACCGACGACGAGGAGCCGCACGCCCGCCGCGCGCGCCGCGGCCGCGATGGCATCGCTGCCGCGCAGGAAGTCGTCGTGCAAATTGGGGTTGCCCCAGCCGGCGTTGAAGGCACTCACCACCGCGTCCACGCCGGCCAGCGCGGCGGCCAGGTCGCCACCGCCCAGCACGTCCACCGAGCGCACCGTCAGGCCGGGGCGTGCCGCCAGTTTGGCCGCGTCGCGCTGCAGCGCGCGCACCGTGTGGCCGCGGCTCAGCAGTTCTTCCAGCACGGCCTTGCCGACAAAGCCGGTTGCGCCGATCAGGGCGATGTTCATGATGTTCTCCAGGTTGCGATGCAGACATTGTTTCTGCTTCACAATGTGCCGATAAGCCGGCTTGAATCGCCAGGACTGTTTAGAAAAACTTCATGCTCGACCAACTCAAGCGCATGGCCGTGTTCGCCAGCGTCGTCCGCCACGGCAGCTTCGCGGCCGCCGCACGCCAGCTGCGCACCAGCACCTCGGCCGCCAGCCAGCAGGTCAGGGCGCTGGAGGCCGACATGGGCGTCACGCTGCTGCACCGCTCCACGCGCAAGCTCAGCCTGACGCCGGCCGGCGAGCGTTTCCACGCCGGCTGCGCGGCCATGGTGGCGGCGGCGGAGGCCGCGCAGGCCCAGCTCGTGCAGCTGCGCGACGCGCCCGAGGGCGAGCTGCGCATCGCGATGACGGTGGGCTTCGGCCGCCGCATCGGGCCGGCGCTGGCGCCGCTGCTGGCGGCCCACCCGCGGCTCACGCTGCACCTGCAGGTGGAGGACGGCTTCACCGACCTCGTGGCCCACCGCATCGACCTCGCCGTGCGCTTCGGCCGCCTGCCCGACAGCCCCTGGGTGGCCCAGCGCCTGGGCGTGCTGCACACCAGCCTCTATGCCGCGCCCGCCTACCTGGCCCAGCGCGGCGTGCCGGGCACGCTGGACGCGCTGCGCCAGGCCGACTGGCTGATGCTGCAGGACGGCACCGACCAGCCCCGCCGCCTGCCCGGCACCGAACTCAGCGTGCGCCCGCGCTACACCAGCAACAACCAGCTGACGCTGCAGCAGCTGTGCGAGGCCGGCCTGGGCGTGGCGCCACTGGGCGACGAGGATGTGGCCGAATCGGTGGCCGCCGGCCGGCTGCTGCGGCTGGACACCGAACTCACGCTGCCGGAGCTGCCCGTGTGGGCCATGACGCCTCAGCGCGACGCGCAGCCCGCCAAGGTGCGCCACGCCATCGCGGCGCTGCAGGCCCACCTCGCGGAGGGCACGCGATGAAGGGCACGCTGACGCAGTGGGACGACGCCAAGGGGTACGGCTTCATCACGCCCGACGGCGGCGGCCCGAAGTGCTTCGTCCACATCAAGGCGTTCGGGCTGCGACCGCAGCGGCCTTGCGTCGGCGAGCGTGTCAGCTACCGCGAGGGCCACGATGCGCAGGGCAAGAAGCGCGCGCTGGACGTGCAGGGCCTGGGCCCGAAGCCGGCGCCGCGCCCGCGCGATGGCGGCCGCGAGCTGCTGCTGATCCCCGCCTTCGCCGCCGGCGTGCTCGCCACGCACCTGCTGTGGGGCGTGCCCAACTGGTTCTGGGGCGCCTACTCGGCCATGAGCATGGCCACCTTCATCGTCTACGCGCTGGACAAGCGCGCCGCCGCGCGCGGCGACTGGCGCGTGGCCGAGAACACGCTGCACGGGCTGTCGCTGGCCTGCGGCTGGCCGGGCGCGCTGCTGGCGCAGCGGCTGCTGCGCCACAAGAACGCCAAGCCCGCCTTCCGGCGCGTGTACTGGGCGACGGTGGCGCTCAACATCGCCGCCTTCGTCGCCGTGTTCACGCCGCTGTTCAGGCGCTGGCTCTGAAGGGGCTGCGATCATGCGGGTGAGTTTCTGACCCGCGGCGGCATCGACCGCCGCGACTTCGGGTGAAATCCGCGTCGGCCCGCCGGGCCGACGGACAACCGCCGCGAGCCGCGGCTCTCTTTTTTCCTGAGCACTGCATGTCATTGAAGTTGGGCCTGGTGGGCATCGGCAAGATCGCCCGCGATCAACACATTCCGGCGATTGCCGCCGACCCGCGTCTGCAACTGGTGGCCACTGCTAGCCGCAACGCCAGCGTGGACGGCGTCGCCAGCTTCACCAGCGTCGAGGCCATGCTGGCCGCCGTGCCGGACCTGGACGCCATCTCCATCTGCACGCCGCCGCAGGCGCATTTCGACGCTGCCCTGGCCGCGCTGCGCGCCGGCAAGCATGTGATGCTGGAGAAGCCGCCTGCCGCCACCACGCGCCAGATCGCGCTGCTGCAGGCCGAAGCCGCCAAGCACGGCCGCACGCTGTTCCAGACCTGGCACTCGCGCTTCGCCGCCGGTGTGGACGCCGCGCGCGAATGGGTGCGTGGCCGCACGCTGACCGGCGGCCGCATCACGTGGAAGGAAGACGTGCACCACTGGCACCCGGGCCAGCAGTGGATCTTCGACGCGGGCGGCCTGGGCGTGTTCGACCCGGGCATCAACGCGCTGTCGGTGCTGACCGAGGTGCTGGCCGAGGAAGTGGTCGTGAAGCAGGCCGTGCTGGAGTTCCCGTCCAACCAGCAGGCGCCCATCGCGGCGCAGCTGGACCTGCGCACCGAGTCCGGCGTCGCCATCGACACTGTGTTCGACTTCCGCCAGAAGGGCGAGCAGACCTGGGACATCGAGCTGGTCGCCACCGACGGCCGGCTGCGCCTGTCGCATGGCGGCGGCATGCTTGAGATCGATGGCAAGCCGGTGGCCGCTGACGAGGCGCTGGCGGGCGAGTACCCCCGGCTGTACGCGCGCTTTGCCGAGCTGGTGGCGGCCGGCCGGTCCGAGGTGGACTGGCGGCCGTTCCAGCTGGTGGCCGACGCCTTCCTGATCGGCGAGCGCCGCACGGTGGCGGCGCATCAGGTCTGACCGCGCCCCTGCGGTCAGCCGAACCTGAAGCTCGACACCGTCAGCCCGCCGAGGTAGTCGGTCTGGTGGTAGTTGCAGCTGCCGGCATCGCCCTCGGCAGCCCCGGCCGCCACCATCAGCGGCAGCAGATGCTCCTCGCGGGCGTGGGCCTGTCGCGCGGCGGGCGCCTGCGCCCAGGCCGTCAGGCGCTCGGCGCGACCCTCGGGTGAGGGCAGGGCGCCCTGCAACCAGGCGTCGAAGGCGACCGACGGCGCCTGCCCGCGGCCGTTGAACATCAGCGCGAGGTTGTGGAAGCTGAAGCCGCTGCCGAGGATGAGCACGCCTTCGTCCCGCAGCGGCGCCAGCGCCCGGCCCAGCGCCAGGTGCTCGGCCGGGTCGAGGCCACGCCTGAGCGACAGCTGCACCACCGGCACGTCGGCGTCCGGATACATCGGCACCAGCGTGCAGAAGGCGCCGTGGTCGAAGCCGCGCTGCGCATCGCGAGCGGCCGGCAGGCCGGCGGCCTCGATCAGCGTGACGACGCGCTCGGCCAGCGCCGGGTCGCCCGGCGCCGGGTACGCCACCTCGTAGGTGTGCGCCGGGAAGCCGCCGTAGTCGTACAGCATGCCGGGCGCGGGCGAGGTCATCACCGTGAAGGCCGTCTCCTCCCAGTGCGCCGAGATCATCAGGATGACCTTCGGCCGCGCCGGCAGCGTGCCCGGCAGCGCCTGCAGCGCGGCCTCCAGCTGCGCGTGGGCCCGGCGGTAGTCGCCGTCCATGAACGGCCAGGGGCCGCCGCCGTGGGAGAGGAAGAAGGTGGGCTGTCTCATGGTGCCGCCAGCTTAGGCCGGCGCCGGGCCCGCGGCGTTGCAAACCATTGAGCGCAGCATTCGCCAGGCTGCAACGCCGGGGCGCGGCGCGGCTTCAGGGCAGCCGGGGCAGCTTCAGCAGCCGGCCGGCGAGCTCGGTGGCGCGGGCCTCGCGCTTTTTGGCGTCCGCCTCATGCGCCGCCGGCAGGCTGCGCAGGAACACCACATGGCCGGCGCGCTTGTAGCTCACGTCCACCAGGTTTTCGTCCGCGCCGCCGCGCACGCGGGCCGCGCCGTCGGGGTCGCCGGGGATGGGCTCGAACTTCACCTTGGGGCCGCCCGCGGTCATCGTGCGCATCATGTCCTGGCTGGACCCCGGCTTGAGCACGATGACCCAGACCGAGCCGCCGTCGCCGCCCGTCGCCTCGTACTTGCAGCTGCTGCCGCCGATGCCGGGTTCCTCCTTGCCGGCGCCGAAACGCCCGCCCAGCGCCTGCGCCAGTTGCTCGGGGCTGAAGGGGCAGGCGGCCGGCGCGGCCATGGCGGCCGGCAGCGCGGCAGCCAGGGTCAGCGCGGCCAGCGCCGTGCGCAGCGGGTGGGAAGTCTTCATGGGGTCACTCCACGGGTTGACGGGATTGGGCGCGGCGCACGAGCGCGGCGATGTCCACCTGGGCCACGTAGCGGCGCAGCTCGTCCAAGGGGACTTGCGCCGACTCGGCCCGCAGCAGATAGCGCTCGGCCACCAGGATGTCCAGCGTGCATTGCTCCGGCGCGCGCTGGCAGGCCAGCACCGTCACCGTCTGCTCGCCGGTCGTCAGGCTGCGCTGCGTGCGGCCGCCGTCGCTGGTGGCCTGCCCGCCGGTTTCGACGATCTCGTTCAGCAGCTTGGCGGCCAGCGCCGGGCCATGGCCGGCGAGGTCGTCGATGCTCAGGTGCAGGTAACGGCCGCGGTGGGCGCGTGCATGGTTCTCCACCCGCGCCGACGCGCTGGTGCCCAGCACCTGCAGCATGGCCTCGGCCTTGGCGCCGGGCGCGTGGGCGTAGCTTTCGGTGACCTGCCGGTCGAAGCCCGCGAGCGGGCCGGGCAGCAGGTCTTCCAGCACGGAGCGGGTGCGCGGCTCGCCGCCGGGGGCGGAGCGCGTCCAGCGTTCGAGGTCCGCCGTGGCGCTGGCGGCGGTGCCGGGGGGCAGGCCCATCGCGCCGCTGCCGGCGAGGTCCGGCGGCAGCCCCGCGCCCGTGCCGCGGCCGCCGGCAGCGCCCGCGTCGGCAGCGGCGGAGGCCGCGCCGCCGGGCGGCGGGGTGCCGTCGGCCCGGGCCGCATCCGGCAGCGGCGACCACGGGAAGGGTGGCGGCGCCAGCGCGTCGCCGGGCGCGCTGCAGCGGCCGAGCAGCAGCAACAGCGCCAGCGCCGCGACGCTGAGCGCCGTGGCGGCGGCGTAGGTCGCCGCCTGCCGTGGCCGGGCGGCGGCGCGCAGGCCCAGGTGCAGCTGCCACAGCCCGGCGGCCAGCGCCAGCGGCCAGGCCCACCACAGCACCGGCCACACCAGCGCATGGCCCCACAGCCAGACGGGCCCCAGCGCCTGCAGCGTGGCGGCCTGCAGCGTGCTGCGCCCGGCCTGCGCGCCGAACCGCGGCGCCCACAGCCGCGCGGCCTCGGCCAGCAGCAGCGCCAGCGCCACCAGCAGCACCGCGCTCAGCAGCGCACGGCCCAGCGCCGCCACAGGCAGGAAGCGCAGCCCGAAATGCCCCGTGTGCAGGCCCACGAACGCAAAGCCCACGGTGGCCGCCAGCGTGGCGCCCAGCGCCAGCGCGGCGGTGAAGCGCCAGGCACCGGCCTGGCCGCCGCCCAGTGCCAGCGGCCAGGCCTGGGCCGGTGCGGCCAGCAGCCGCAACGCCAGCGCCCAGGGCAGCGGGCGCGGTGCGGCGGCGTCGCTCACAGCGAGGGCCTCGTGTAGGTCGTCTTCATGAACTGGTAGTACATGAAGCCGAAGCGGTCGAACCAGTCCGGCACCTGCGCCTGCTCCGCCTCGCAGCGGCCGTAGCCCTGCAGGTCGGCATGCAGCTGGCGGATCAGCTCCTCGTACTTGGCGTCATAGGCCCTGTCGAGGTTCTTCAGGCTCTTCAGCACGTCGACCTTGCGGGTCTGCCAGGCCAGCGCGGCGACGCCGTGCACCGCCGACACGCCGTCGGCGAACGCGATCATGTTCTTGCCGTAGCGGTAGGTGCTGCTGTAGAGCGCACGCAGCTTCTCCAGCCGGATGCGGGTGGTGTCCAGGTCGGTGGTGGCGCGCTCGTAGCAGGCGGTGCACGCCGGGTTGCCCTCGCAGGCCGAGGGCACGGCCGGGGCGCCGCTGGGCACGCGGGGCTGGCTGTCACCGTCCGCCGGGTCCAGCAGGCCGGCGCTCTCCAGCGCGCGGCGCACCCGCTCGACGGCCGCGCGGCCCTGCGGCACGCCGTTGCGCCCCAGCTGGCGGCCCAGTTCGTCGAGCTGCTTGCCGGCGTCGTCGCCGGTGGCCGCGCCCGTGGCCGCGCCCAGCCCCTTTGCGATGGCCGCGGCGATGCTGCTGACCGGATCACCGCGGACGGGGCCCAGCGCGCCGGTGGCGGGCAGGCCGCCGCCCTGCGCCCGCGTCGCGTCGGCCAGCCCGCGCCGGTTGGCCGAAGACCAGTCGTTCCACGCCTGGCCGGCGCCGCTGAGCTGGCGCGCGTCCTGCGCGAGCGCCGCCCGTGGCAGCAGCAGCAGCAGCAGCAGCAGCAGCCCTGCAGCCAGCAGCAGGTGTCGTGCGGCGGTCATGGCTTGGCTCCGGGGCGCAGCGTGGCCGCCGGCGTCGCCTTGAACGGCGAGGGCAGCGGCGGGTTCATCTCGGGCCCCACCCAGACGGCCAGCTGGTAGGCCACGGCGCCGGGCGCCGACACCTGCAGCAGCGCGTCGCCCTGGGCGCGGAAGCTGAGCGTCGCGCGGCCCTGCGCATCCGCGTCCGCCTTGCGCGCCGGCGCCTTGGACAGTGGCTTGACGGCGGCCAGCTCGATGGCCGGCTGCGCGCCGCGGGCCTGCAGCGTCGCGACGACCGGCTGCATGACGAACAGGCCCTCCAGGCTGAAGCGCGTCGGCTTGCCGGCCACGGTCTGGCCCTCCATCAGCACCAGCCGGCCGCCGTGCCAGGCCTCGGCCTTGGCGAGGTCGAGCTTGATGGCGCCGGCGGTCGGGTCCTCCGGCGCGGCCTGGGCCCAGGCGCCCGCGGCCGCCACGCACAGCAGCGCCGCGGCTGCCAGCCGGTCCCGCCTCATGACGGCACCCGCTTGAGCTTGAGCAGCCCGGCGCGCAGGCTGGCCTGCAGCGACGGCGGCACGCCGTTCACGCCCACGCTGACCAGCACGTTGCCGCCGCGCACGTAGTACAGCGTCTGCTTGGCGCCATCGCGCTCCGTCAGCCACAGCGCGCCGTCGGGGTCGCCGGGCACCGGTTGTGCGTCCTTGAGGTCGCGCGCCTTCAGCGCCTGGATGCGGGCCGCCGCGGTCTTGGGGTCGAACCACTGCTGCGTGACCAGCAGCGTGGCCGGCGCGGCGCCGTCGGTGGCGTTGCAGCTGAGGAACAGGCGCCCCTGCTCGGGCGCTGTCATCGGCTTGGGCGCGCCGGCGAATTCCATCAGCGGCACCAGCTCCACCTTCAGCCCGGTGGCCGCGCTCAGCTCGGCCGGCGTGAACGGGCAGCGCTGCAGCCGCTGGTAGGGCAGGGCCTCGGCGGCCCAGGCGGGGGCGGCCAGCAGCCCGGCCGCGCAGGCCAGCAGCAGTCGCCGCGCCCAAGAAGTGTTGTCCCGTGTCATCGCGCCTCCCTGGTGGCTTGCCGGTCGGTCGCGCCCGCGACGGGCGGCCGGCGGCAGCGGGATGCTAGCGGCAGCCCGGCCCGCTGACGCCCTGGAAACTAGGGGCGCCGGCCCGCGCGGGCGGGCTTCCCGGGCGTGGTGGCGTCAGCCGGGATAATCGCCGCCCCATGTCCGATCTCCGCCCCTCTCCCACGCCCGACGATGCGCGCTCCGCCGACGAGTTTTTCCGCGACGGCGACGCGCCCGTGGACTCGCTGCTGTGGTGGCAGCTGGAGCGCCACGAGGCCTTGCTGGCCGCGCAGCGCGCGCTGTTCGGCGGCGAGGCGGCCTGGGTGCGGCTGCGGGTGTGGGTGTTCCTGGAGCTGATGGCGCTGCCGGCCGCGCGGCTGACGCGCGACGACCTGAACCGGCACTTCCACCACGTCCGCGAAGACGCGCTGGAGACGGCCCTCAAGCGCCTGCGCGACGCTGCGCTGCTGCACTGGGACGCGTCCACGCAGACCTATGCCATCACGCCGCTGGCCCAGCAGGTGGTGGGCATGCTGCAGCCGCTGACGGCCGACACCGCCGGCCCCGACGACGACCTGGCGGCGCTGCTGGCCGGCGTGGCCGGCGCCCACCAGCTGGGCCTGCTGGAGCCGCAGCAGCTGCACATGCTGCAGGCCCAGCTGGCGCGGCTGCGCGAGGAGTTCGCCGACGCGATGGCCAGCGGCAGCGAGTTCGAGCTGCGCCGCGCCAATGCCCGCTTCGAGCGGGCCATGGCGCTGGTGGAGCGGGCCAGCGACGCCGTCAAGGCCATCATCGAGCAGGCCCAGGCCAGCGGCCATGCGCGGCTGGAGCGGCTGGCGCGCGAGCTGGCCGGCGCGCAGGCGGGGCTGCTGGTCATGGCCAGCCAGTTCAACCGTGCGCTCCAGCAGGCCGACCGCCAGCGCGTGACGCTGGGCTCCACCGGCGTGACGACGACCGACCTGCGCCAGTGGCTGCAGCGGGTACCCGACCTCGCCGCGCTGCTGGGCGACGCGCTGACCACCGGCGTGCAGCCGGCGCTGGTGGCCGCGCAGGAGCTGGTGGACGGCGCCGAGGCCGAGTTCGAGCGCGACCGGCCCAAGCCCGCCGACGTGGCCGGCCTGCCCGCTGCGCAGGCCGCGCCCGACGGCCGGCTGGAAGTGCTGAGCCTGCCGCCCGAGCTGGGCGCGCTGCAGGCGCTGCTGAACGGCTGGACCGGCGAGGGCCGCGGCACGCAGCCCGTGGCGCCGGCCGTGCTGGGCGGCAGCTATGCGTCGGCCGCCTACCGCGCGCAGCTGCTGCCGCTGCTGGGCGACCCGCAGGCCCGCCACCTGAAGGGCGCCACCGGCGACATGGCCCGCCAGCCCTGGCGCGTGCGCTGGAGTGCCGAGCAGGGCGAGGTCGACGATGCCTTCGTGCGCTGGATGAGCCGCGGTGAGCTGACTTCCTTCGACGACAACGAACAAAGCCACAGAGGCACAGAGGCACAGAGGAACAGCCAATGAAGTTTTCTCTGTGTCTCTGTGCCTCTGTGGCTGTGTTTCTGGACTTGCGATGAACGCCACATTCGACGACGCCGCCAGCCTGGCGGCCCAACTGCTGGCACGCCGCTGGCTGCCTCGCACCCATCCGCTGGTCAAGCGCGCGCTGATCGACGCCGACCTGTGGGCCGCCGTCACGGCGCGGCTGGCCGGCGTGGGGCTCAAGCTGGTGGACAACGTCTATGCCGAGCATGTCTCCGTCGCGCTGCTGCGCCCGGCCGAGAGCGCCGTGTTTGGCGAGACCGGTTTGGGCGCCAACAACAACCTCGACCTGCCGCGCGACGGCGTGTCGCTGCTGGTGGTCCTGTGGAGCCTCATCGTGCTGCCCAAGCGCCAGCGCCAGATCAACCGCGCCGATGCCGCCGCCGACCAGCAGGGTGAGATGTTCGCCGCCGACAAGCCGTTGCCGGCGGCCGCCAGCGTGTCGCCCGTGCTGAGCTACCGCAGCCTGCTGGCCGACTTCGGCGACCAACTGGGCAAGAAGGTGCGGCTGGACGGCAACCTGAAGGCGCTGGAGCGCCACGGCTTCATCACGCGCCGCGGCGAGGACATTGCCGAAGGCCCGCTGCTGGACCTGCTGCTGGACTACGACCAGCTCGCGCCGCGCATCCTCGACGGTGCGCTGGCCGACGTGCTGGCCCGCGCGACCGATGCCGTCGCCGCACCCGCGCTGGCCGCCATCCAGGCCGCCCGCCAGGAACAAGAAGAACCCGCCGACGACGCTGCCTGATGTTCCATCTCCAAACCCTCGAACTGCTGCACTGGGACTACTGCCAGCGCGTCACGCTGCCGCTGGACGGCAACATCATCACCATCGCCGGCCCCAACGGCTCGGGCAAGACGACGCTGCTGGACGCGCTGCGTACGCTGCTGGGCCTGGAATGCTCGGGCGGCCGCACCTTCCGCACCTATGCCCGCCACGCCAACGCCGAGACGGCCTGGCTGCGCGCGCTGGTGGACAACCGGCCGCGCGGCCGGCAGAACAGCAGCCGGCCCTTCGCGTCGTCGCTGCTCTACGCCGACCAGGTCACGCTGGCCTGCCGCATCGAACGCCAGGGCGGCGACTGGGTGCGGCGCTACCTCATCGTCGAAGGCGCCGTCGAGATCGAGAAGCTGGCCGAGAAGGGCGAGCGCGAATGGCTGGGCATCGAGGCCTGGAGAAAACGCCTGGAAGCGGCGGGTTTGACCCGCGCCATCGGCCGGGTGCTGGCGCTGGAGCAGGGCCAGACCGACCGGCTGTGCGAGCTGTCGCCCAAGGAACTGCTGCGCCTCGTCTTCGAGGTGTTCGGCGACCAGGAGGTGCTGGACCGCTACGAGCAGGCGCGCGGCCATCAGCAGCAGCTGGCCAAGGAGGTGCAGACGGCCGAGGGCGAGCTGGCGCGCACGCAGGCGCAGCTGGCCGAACTGGCCAACCGCGTCAACAACTACAAGCAGTGGCAGCTCAAGATCGCCGAACGCGAGCGTCTGGCCACCGAGGTGCTGCCGGTGCTGCAGTGGAGCGAGGCCCGTGAGCGCCTGGCCCGCGACGGCCGCGAGCTGCACCGCGCACGGCTGTTCGCCGCGGCCGACGCCCGGGCGCTGTCGGCCAAGCGCGCCGGCCTGCACCAGCTGTTTGCCGACCACGAGGCCGCCAAGAAGCGCCTGGCCGAGCTGGACGGCGAGAAGCGCGAGGCCCGCGCCGCCTTCGACACCGCGCGCGACGCCGAGAAGCCGGTGGAGGCCACGGTCAAGCGCGAGGACGAGCTGCGCGCGCTGGCCGACGTGGAGGCCGACGCCGCAGCACTCGCCGCCCGCACCCAGGCGCTGGCCGCCGAGCGCGACCGCCTGCGCGGCGACTACACGCGCTGGAACGACAAGCTGCTGCACGTGCAGGGCCTGCTCGCCGAGCTCAAGGACAAGCGCCTGCCGCCGCCGCCGCCCGAGGTGAGGCCGCTGCGCGCTGCGCTGGACGAGGCCGGCATCGCCCACCATGTCGTGGCAGACTGCATCGACATTGCCGACGAACACTGGCGCGCTGCCGCCGAGGGCGTGCTGCGCGGTTCGCGCTGGGTCATCGTGCTGAAGAGCAGGAGCGACGAGGCGAGCGCCTTCCGTCTGGCGGCGAAGCAGAAATACCGCCACTACGTCGTCTCCGACGCGGCGCCCGTACCACAGGCAAGACCTGGCTCGCTGCTGGCCGCGCTCAAGGTCAGCGCGCCGCTGCCCACCTGGCTGGCCCGCCAGCTGGACGGGATCCGCTGCGTGGCCAGCACGGAGGAGGGCTCGGGCACCGGCGGCGAATGGATCACGCCCGATGCCTACTACCGCGACGGCCGCGGCGGCCGCAGCGTGGCCATTCCGGCGTCGGACCACCAGTTCGGCGCCAACGCCGTCGCGTCGCGCCGCGCGTCGCTGGAGGGCGAGCTGGCGCGCATCGACAAGGAGCTGACCGGCATCGCCAAGGCGCAGGCCGAGGTGGAGCGCCAGTTCAAGGACGCGCAGCGTGCTGCGCAAGGCCACAAGGCGGCCGTGGAGCTGTCCGAGCGCGCTGACGAGTTCGCCGAGGCGCGCTCGCGCTTGCCGGCACTGCGGCAGGCGCGCGCCGAGGCCAGCACGCGCATGACGACCGTGGAGGCCGAGCACGACCGGCTGCTGAAGGCCTCCGGCGTGCACGAGCAGAACTACGAGCGTGCGCAGCTGGAGCTCAAGGACGGCGAGGAACGCCAGGCCCGCACGGCGCGCGAGCACGCCGAACGGCGCAAGGCGCTGCGCACGGCGGCGCGCGAGTCCCGCGAGGCCGGCGCCAAGTTCCCGCCGCGCTGGACCACCGCCATCGCGCTGCAGGCGCTGCGCAATGACTTCGAGAACGCCCGCCAGGCCCAGCTGCGCGCCGACCGCGTCGACCGCGAGCTGGCCGACGGCCTGTGGGAGACCGACGCCACCGTCATCGACCGCCACATCCGGATGGAAATGCAGGTGCGCGAGGAGGAGGCCCAGCTCAGCGACCGCCGCGCCAGCAACGCGCTGGCCGCCACCGCCGCCAGCAACGCCCGCGAGCGCTACATCGACGTGCTGCGCGCCACCGTGCGCCGCTACAAGAAGAACGTCGCCGAGCTGGGCGAGCTGGCCGGCGTGGCGGCCGAGGCGCAGCTGCCGCACCTGGACAACGACGACACCGTGCTGGCCCAGGCCGGCCTGCACGTGAAGTTCAACTTCGACGGCAAGGGCGAGGTGGGCCTGAACGACGGCGAGGCCTCGGGCGGCCAGCAGGTGCTGAAGAGCCTGATCCTGCTCGTCGGCCTGATGAAGGACGACGAGACGCCGGGCGGCTTCGTGTTCATCGACGAGCCCTTCGCCCACCTGGACGTGCGCAACATCCAGCTGGTCGGCCATTTCCTGCGCAGCACCCGCGCGCAGTACCTGCTGACGACGCCGATCACGCACAACGTCGAGGTCTTCGAGCCCAGCGAGATCACGCTGGTGACGAGCAAGAAGCCGCGCGGCGAGCGCTGGGCGCCGCCCATCGCGGTGCTGGCGCGGCGGCCGGAGGTCAGCGAGTACGCCTGATGGACTGGCGGCCGCGCTCCGGGGACCGCTCCCGCCAGGAGCTGGAGGCTGCCGCGCCCTGCTGGCCCGGCGCGCTGCCGCGACTGGATGCCGACGAGCAGCCGCTGCTGGTGGACTGGCTGCGCGGCAGTGCTGCCACGCGCAAGTGGCAGAGCCTGCTGGAGGCCGCCGGGCCGTCGCGCATCGAGCTGGCACAGCGCCTGTCCGACCTGGCGCTGAAGGCCGGCCTGTGCACGCGCCGCGAGCGCTTCGAGAAGGGGCGTTGGCGCCCGGTGGAGCTGTGCTGGGTGGAGCTGGACGCGCTGCAGGCGGCGCTGGGCCTGCCCACACGCGGCGAACGCGACGCCCGGCGCACGGCGCTGGCCGCGCGGCTCGACGCCTTGATGGGCCACGAACTCGCTGGCGAGGCCGCCCAGGCGCTGGCCGAGTCGCGCATGGCCCTGGCCGCCGCCGAGGCGAGGGCAGCCTTGCTGGAGGCCCTGGCGGACTGGGTGGCCGCGGGCGAGGCCGGCCTGCGCCGTGACTTCGCGCTGCGGCTGGGCCACACCAAGGCCGTGGGCGACGGCGAATGGCAATGGCTGGAGCGGCATTTCGACCTGCCGGCGCTGGGCATCGGCGCGTTTGCGCCGACCCTGACGCTGGCCGGCGACCTGGGGCTGGCCTGGCCCGGCGGCCGTGTGGACCTGGGCGTGCTGCCGTTCGCGACGCTGCCCGTGCCGGCGCTGCTGGCGGCGCAGCGCGTGGAGGCGCCGCCGGCGCGCTGGTGGCTCATCGAGAACCGTGCCAGCTTCGAGAAGCAGGCCGCGCGGCGCGTGGCCGGTGACGCGCTGGTGTGGATGGCCGGCCGGCCCACGCGGGCCTGGGGGCAGGCGATGGCGCACCTGCTGGCGCTGGCGCCCGCGCCGGCGGCCATCAGCGCCGATGCCGACCCCGCCGGCGTCGAGTTCGCGCTGGCCGCGGCCGCGCCCAGGGCCGCGGCCGGCCAGCCCGGGGCCGCGCAGGCGATGGAGCCCGCGCGGCTGGAGCGCGCCGGCGCGCTGCCGCTGGGCGCCTACGACCGGGCCGCGCTGCAGCGGCTGGCGGCGCAAGACCTGCCCCCCGCGCTGGCCGCGCTGCGTGATGCGATGCTGGCCCGCGGCCTGAAGGCCGAGCAGGAGGGCTGGCTGTGAGCATGGACCTGTCCGCGGGCTGGGACTTCGCGTCGCCGTTCACGCTGGCGCTCGCGCCCGCGACGGAACACATCGACGGCCTGGGCCACACCAACAACGCGGTCTACGTGCAGTGGTGCGAGCAGGCGGGCTGGGCGCATTCCGAGGCGCTGGGCCTGACGCTGGCCGACTACCGGCGGCTGGACCGCGCGATGGCCATCCGCGAGGGGCACTACGACTACCTGCTGCCGTCCTTCGAGGGCGAGGCGCTCACGCTTGGCACCTGGCTGACCGCCAGCGACGGGCGGCTCACGATGGAGCGGCGCTTCCAGCTGCGGCGGGCGAGCGACGGCGCGACGCTGGTGCGCGGGCGCTGGCAGCTGGTCTGCATCGCGATCAGCAGCGGCCAACCGAAGCGCATGCCGGCGGAGTTTGTGCAGGTCTACGAGGCGGCCGTCGTCAGTCGCCCAGGCCGGCCCGGCTGAACCAGTCGGCCAGGAACTCCACGCAGACGCGCACCCGCGCCGAGGCCGACAGCCGTGTCGGGCACACGGCCCACACGTCGGCGGGCTGGTGGTAGGCCGGCAGCACCGGCAGCAGCCGGCCGGCGGCGAGGTCGTCGTGCACGTCCCAGGTGGAGCGCAGGATGATGCCGTGGCCGTCCAGCGCCCACTGCCGCACCACGCCGCCCTGGTTGGCCGACAGCGGGCCAGACACGCGCACCGATGCCGGGCCGTCGGGGCCGACGAGGTCCCAGCGGGCGAAGTCCTGGTCGCGCTCGCGGATGGGGATGCAGCGGTGCGCGGCCAGCTCGGCCAGCGTCTGCGGGTGGCCATGGCGCGCCAGGTAGGCGGGCGCGGCGCACAGCACGCGGCGGTTGCGGGCCACGCGCCGCGCCGTCACATGGCCCTCGTGCACCTGGCCCAGGCGCAGGTCGAGCTGGAAGCCTTCCTCGATCAGGTCCACCGGCCGGTCCAGCAACGTCAGCTCGATCTGCAGCTGCGGGTGCCGCGTGGCCAGCGCCGACAGCGCCGGCGCCAGGTGGCGGCTGCCAAAGCCCGTGCTGCTGCACAGCCGCAGCAGGCCGGCCGGCGCCGCGCGTTCCAGGCTCAGCGCCTCGCCCAGCAGGTCCACATCCTCGGTGATGCGCCGCGCCCAGGGCAGCACCAGCTCGCCCTGCGGCGTCAGCGTGATGCTGCGCGTCGTGCGGTGGAACAGCCGCACCTGCAGCGCCCCCTCCAGCAGCGCGATGCGCTTGCTGACCAGCGCCTTGGACACGCCCAGCGTGCGCGCCGCCATCGCAAAGCTGCCATGCCGCGCCACGCCGCAGAACAGCCGCAGGTCGTCGAGCTGGGGGAGGGGTTGGGTGTTCACGCTTCGTGGCCGCCGGATCAACGGGGTGGGTGATTGTTGCCCGATGCGTTGTCGATAAGCTGGCGGCCATTCCTCAACGCCGGAGACCCTCCATGACCCATCGCATCGCTGTCATCGCCGGAGACGGCATCGGCCAGGAAGTGATGCCCGAAGGCCTGCGCGTGCTGGAGGCCGCCGCCCGCCGCTTCGGGCTGGACCTGCAGTTCACGCATTTCGACTGGGCCCACTGCGACTATTACCTGCAGCACGGCACCATGATGCCGGCCGACTGGTTCGAGCAGCTGCGCGGCTTTGACGCCATCTACTTCGGCGCCGTGGGCTGGCCCGACAAGCTGCCCGACCACATCTCGCTGTGGGGCTCGCTGCTGCAGTTCCGCCGCCGCTTCGACCAGTACGCCAACGTGCGCCCGGTGCGGCTGATGCCCGGCGTGCCCTGCCCGCTGGCAGGCAAGCAGGTGGGCGACATCGACTTCCTCGTCATCCGCGAGAACACCGAGGGCGAGTACTCGTCGGTGGGCGGCCGCATGTTCGAGGGCACCGAGCGTGAGACGGTGCTGCAGGAGGCCGTGTTCACGCGCCACGGCACCGACCGCATCCTCCAGTACGCGTTCGAGCTGGCCCGCTCGCGGCCCAAGAAGCACCTCACCTCGGCCACCAAGTCCAACGGCATCGCGATCTCCATGCCCTACTGGGACGAGCGCGTGGAGGCCATGGCCGCGCAGTACCCCGACGTGCGCTGGGACAAGTCCCACATCGACATCCTGACCGCGCGCTTCGTGCTGACGCCCGAGCGCTTCGACGTGGTGGTGGCGTCCAACCTGTTCGGCGACATCCTGTCCGACCTCGGGCCCGCCTGCACCGGCACCATCGGCATCGCGCCGTCGGCCAACCTGAACCCGGAGCGGCGCTTCCCGTCGCTGTTCGAGCCCGTGCACGGCTCGGCGCCGGACATCGCCGGCCGCGGCATCGCCAACCCGGTGGCGATGATCTGGTCCGGCGCGCTGATGCTGGAGTTCCTGGGCCAGGGCGACGCCCGCTTCGAGGCCGCGCGCGCTGCCGTCATGGCCGCCATCGAGGCCGTGCTGCAGCACGGCCCGCGCACGCCCGACATGGGCGGCACCGCCAGCACCCGCGCGCTGGGCGAGGCCGTGGCGGCGCACGTGGCCGGCTGACCAAGGCGTCGGCAATATACGGTTCGTATACGGACCGTATATAGTGCTGGCATGGGAATCGTCAAAATCTCCGACCCGCTGCATGAGAGCCTGCGCATTGCCAGCCAGGCCCTCTCGCGCTCCATCAACGCCCAGGCCGAGCACTGGATGCGCATCGGCCTGCTGGCCGAGCTGCACCCGCAGCTCAACCACAGCGAGCTGTGCCAGCTGCTGATCCGCGCCGAGCAGGAAGGCGGGCTGGACCTGGCCCGCGTCGCCGGCTGGGCTCAGCCGGCCAAGGCCAAGGCGAACGTCAAAGGAGCCCGCGCATGAAAAGCCTCAAGCTGCGCAGCCCCGAGGAAGTCGCCAAGGCCCGCACCGCCGGCCACCTCATCGCCGAGGTGCTGGCCATGCTCAAGCCCCACGTCGTGCCGGGCGTGACGACCGAGGAGCTGGACGCCCTCTGCCACGACTACATCGTCGACACGCTGAAGTGCATCCCCTCCAATATCGGCTACCACGGCTACCCCAAGACGGCCTGCATCTCGCCCAACCACGTCGTCTGCCACGGCATCCCCAGCAAGGACAAGCGGCTCAAGAAGGGTGACATCGTCAACGTGGACGTCACGCTGACCAAGGACGGCTGGTTCGGCGACAGCAGCCGCATGTTCATCGTCGGCGAGGCCAATGTGCTGGCGCGCCGGCTGGTGATGACCACCTACGAGGCGCTGCGCGCCGGCATCCGCCAGGTGCGCCCCGGCGCGACGCTGGGCGACGTGGGCCACGCGATCCAGAAGGTCGCCCACGCGGCCGGCTTCAGCGTCGTGCGCGAGTACGGCGGGCATGGCATTGGCGACGTCTATCACGACGCACCGCATGTCAACCACTTCGGCCGGCCGGGCGAAGGCCTGAAGCTGCAGGAGGGCATGATCTTCACGATCGAGCCCATGATCAACGCCGGCGGCGCCGCCACCCGCGAACTGAACGACGGCTGGACGGTGGTGACGCGCGACCACTCGCTGTCGGCGCAGTGGGAGCACATGGTGGCTGTCACCGAGGATGGCTTTGAGATCCTGACGCCGTGGCCGGATGGGCTCGGCGAATATCCGGCGATTGATTGATCCCTGCGATCGACGTGTCGGAGAGGCCGAGCGTGGGAGTTCTCAAACAGCTTGCCGCAGCAGGATTTGCTGATCTGGGCGAATATTGGGCTGGTACTAGTGCTGCAGAAGTGGCCCAGCATCTCTCAAGTACCTTGTCGTGCAAGGTTTGGCGTCCACCTGAGCTTCTCTCGGCGAATTCCGTTGCATCGAAGCCACTCAACACCTACGGTGGCAATTTTGGCTTAGGGCCGTTGCCCCTACATACCGATCTCGCGCACTGGCACGTGCCGCCCCGTTATTTGATGCTGCGCTGCGCGATTGGCGATCCGGCGGTCGAAACTCCTCTCGTTCACCATACGGATGTTCTTCGTGGGCTGCCGGCTTCGGTGATCGACCGTGCTTTGTTTCGACCGCGCAGGCGATTGGATGGGAAAATGTTCTTTGTACGCCTGCGGCATGGCGGAATATTTAGATGGGATCGGCTGTTTTTGGTACCTCCAATCCTTCTTTTGACTTTTTTACTTAAAAATCAATAATTTACTTTTTTGTCAAAAGACTTTTGCCAAATTTTTGGCAAATCTTGAGGCTGTTCTAGCTCATCCGACTAGCACCACAACCTAGAGGCATCACGAGGTAGAGAGTCGCCCGCCTTCTGATGCACTGCTATGCTTCAACCTGTCAGAGAAGCAAGAAAGTGTGTCAGAAGGCTGGCTTTCGTCTAAACCTAATATTTAACCAACCAACTTTTTGGAGTAGTTCATGAGAGACGAGGATTCAAAAAAAAGATTTGAGGAAATCTTTGATAAAGCATATGAAGAACGATCCCCGAATTTCGACGAGCATGTCAATGTTGCCTTAGTAGGCAAAGTGAGTGCAGGTAAGAGTTCGCTGCTGAATGCCATTCTTGGGCGCACTCGTGAAGATCCAATCGCAAAGGTCGGTGCCAACTCTGGAGTAACTACCAAGGTCACGGCATACAAACTTGACAAACAAGTGTTGATTGTTGATTGCCCTGGGCTAGACGATGTCAGGGAAGAAAACAGTGCAGAAACAAAAGATTTCCTAGATTCTATTGATTTGGGTATTTTCGTTGTCACTGGTTCTGCTGATGCCTCACAGAAGGCAAATTTTGACGATTTGAAAAAGAGTTCCAAGAAAACCCTTGTTGTTCTCAATAAGATTGACGAGTGGGATGATTTGGAAGAATCGGCATATGAAGCAGTTGTGGAGCAGTGGAAGGCAGTTCTTGGTGTAGATAAAGTCTTTGGAACTTGCACTAAGGGCTTTGACCCAAAAATGCGGCAGTCTGCCCCTATGGATATTAGAGGGATTGAGGAACTCAAGGAAGAAATATTAAATTTTTTGAATACAGAAGGGAAGGCGCTTCTCCTTGCGAGGCATCTTAAAAGCAAAGAAAGCTATGCAATTGGAATTATTGGCACTGCAATCGTTGCCGTTGCTGGTGAAGCCTTCATTCCCGGTAGTGCTGCATACATTACTGCGACACAAGTAATTGCTATAACCTCATTGAACTACTTGTATAAAGGGGAGATTCTTAGCAAATCATCTGCACTGGCATTGTTGCCGACATTTGCAGGTGAGTCTTTGGGAACAACGGCATTCCTCTGGGCTAAGTCTTTCCTTCCTCCTACTCTTATTCTTGATGTTGCAGCCGCTGGCATTGCCGTGGTTATCACTTTTGCCATGCTGGCAGCAGTGAAATGGATGCTTGAAAATGAGCGCTCATTGAATGAGAAGGATGTTTTGAAGAAGGTTTTTGCCAATTTCAAGAAGATTGGCGAGGAGCTCAAAGATATCAAAATTGAGGATTTGAAGAACAAGAAGAGTCTTCTTGCTCTTTTGGGGCGGCTTCTGACGAAAGCCATTTAATATCTGTTCTTGAAAAGAAAAAGGCTAGTCTTGCGACTAGCCTTTTTCTTTTCGTTAGATTCGGCACCACCCGGTTTCTAACAGCATACCCCTTGACATTTCTTCAAATTATCATATAGGTATACTACCGATACAGAACTAATCATATTTGATTTTTTGAAATTGTCAATAACCAGATTCTAATGATTGCTCTTGTTGGTGAAACAAGGGCATTTTTTATGCCCGCGAAGGATAGATTGAAGTGTTATATGTCACTGGGCAACTTGAGCAATCAAGTGATTAAAAAGACCCTTTACTCAGCATCGGTCAATCTAGGAAGAAGATAGGAATTTGAGAATGCTTGTTCATGGTTGCCCATACAGCGACGAACATAGAAGCAGAAATTGAGTGATAGGGCATTAATAGCAACCATGAAGAACCATGTGGCCCGCACAACAAGCAATTTCAGATTCCTAGAAGTATTCAGTCAGTCATTTGTGTGACGAAAAGAGCGTGGCTCATTTATAGATGGTAGTTTGGCGAAAACTTTAAAGCGATACGGCATAAGATAAGTCCGAACAGTAGTGGTAGAAGCTACTAACCCAGCCAAGCAATCGAGCCCTATAGCACGAACGCCCAAGTCTTAGGACGAGGGAGCTTCTTTCAAGCTACTGAAGAGCGCGCAGCCGATCAGGTAGAGGGCTGGAGCCAGGATGCGGACCATCACTTCTTTCCTTGTGGAGAGCTTGGCGGACGCAAGGGTGCTGACTTCCTTCCACCCATGGCTTTGCTGTTGCTGCGATGTTGCCTGGCCCGATGATGCCGGCCGGCCGCACTGACAGAGCAGGGGATTTCCTGCGCCCCACTCATGTGACGGAGGCTGGCTGCAGCAGATCATGCCGCGAGAGCTGCATCCCTCCGCAATTCCCTCGCCGCCTCCACCATCCTCCCGAGCGCTGCCTCCGTCTCCCCCCACCCCCGCGTCTTCAACCCGCAGTCCGGGTTGACCCACAGCAGCTCCGGCGGAATGACCTCGGCGGCCTTTTTCAGCAGCCGCAGCATCTCCGCCGTGTCGGGCACGCGGGGCGAGTGGATGTCGTAGACGCCGGGGCCGATCTCGTTGGGGTACTTGAACTGCCCGAAGCCGCGTAGCAGTTCCATGTCCGACCGGCTGGTCTCGATGGTGATGACGTCGGCGTCCATCGCAGCGATGTCGGGGAGGATGTCGTTGAACTCGGAGTAGCACATGTGGGTGTGGATCTGCGTGTCGTCGCGCACCGGGCTGGCGGCCACGCGGAAGGCGCGGGTGGCCCAGGCGAGGTAGGTGCCCCAAGCATCGCGGCGCAGCGGCAGGCCTTCGCGGATGGCGGGTTCGTCGATCTGGATGACGGCGATGCCGGCGGCCTCCAGGTCGGCCACCTCGTCGCGGATGGCCAGCGCGATCTGCAGCGCCGTGTCGGCGCGCGGCTGGTCGTCGCGGACGAAGGACCATTGCAGGAGGGTGATGGGGCCGGTCAGCATGCCTTTCATCGGCTTGGGCGTGAGGCTCTGCGCGAAGACGGTCCAGTCCACCGTCATGGCCTTCGGGCGTGACACGTCGCCGAACAGCACCGGCGGCTTCACGCAGCGGGAGCCGTAGCTCTGCACCCAGCCGTTGGCCGTGAAGGCGAAGCCGGCGAGCTGTTCGCCGAAGTACTCCACCATGTCGTTGCGCTCGGCTTCGCCGTGCACCAGCACGTCCAGGCCGAGGGCTTCCTGCTTGGCGACCGCGAGTTCGATCTCGCGATGCATGGCGTCGCGGTAGACCCCCTCGGACAGCTCGCCGCGCTTGAACGCGGCGCGGGCGGCGCGGATGTCGGGCGTCTGCGGGAAGGAGCCGATGGTGGTCGTCGGGAAGGCGGGCAGCTGCAGCCGCTGCCGTTGCGCGGCCGTGCGGGTGGGGAAGGGCGAGCGGCGCTGGTCGGCGTCTGCGGGCAGTGCCTTCAGCCGCGCGGCGACGGCCGCGTTGCGCACGCGGCGGCTGCTGATGCGCGTGGCGCGGGCGACGCGCGCATCGGCCAGCTCGCGGCTGACGCCGGCTTCATCGCCCCACAGCGCGCGCTTGAGCACGCGCAGCTCGTCCAGCTTCTCGACGGCGCCGGCCAGCCAGGACTGCAGCTCGGTGTCCAGCGCCGCGTCGTGCCGCAGGCTGAATGGCACGTGCAGCAGCGAGCACGACGGCGCCACCCACAGCCGCCCTCCGCGCAGCTGCTGCACCTGGCGCAGCGTGGCCAGCGCGGCGTCCAGGTCGCTGCGCCAGATATTGCGGCCGTCCAGGATGCCCACGGACAGCTCGCGGTCCCGCGGCAGGCGCTGCGCCACCGGCAGCAGCTCGGCCGGCGCGCGCACGGCGTCCACGTGCAGGCCGGCCACGGGCAGCTCGCAGGCGAGGTCGAGGTTGTCGGCCAGCGGCGAGAAGTAGGTGGCCAGCAGCAGCGGCTGGCCGACGACGCCCAGGCGCGCGTAGGCCTGGCGCAGCGCGTCCTGCCACGGTGGCGTGAGGTCCAGCCCGAGGATGGGCTCGTCCAGCTGCACCCAGGTCACGCCGCGGGCGGCCAGGCGGGTCAGCAGCTGTTCGTAGGCGGGCAGCAGGCGCTTGAGCAGCACCAGCCGGTCGAAGCCGTCCTGCTTGCTCTTGCCGAGAAACAGGAAGCTCACTGGCCCCAGCAGCGCGACCTTGGGGCTGGCGGGCAGCGCGATGGCTTCGTCCACCTCGGCCAGCAGCCGGTCGGCGTGCAGGCTGAACTCGGTGGCGGCGTCGAACTCGGGCACGAGGTAGTGGTAGTTGGTGTCGAACCACTTGGTCATCTCCAGCGCGGGCACGCCGTCGCCGTGCGGGCTGCCGCAGCCGCAGGGCGCGTCGTGGGCCCGTGTGGTCGTGAGGCCGCGGGCCATCGTGAAGTAGCGCTGCAGCGCTGTCTCCTGGCCGGTGAAGCCGAAGCGGGCGGGTTCGCAGCCGAACAGCTGGATCAGCTGGGCGACATGGTCGTACAGCGCGAAGTCGCCCACGGTGACGTGGTCCAGCCCGGCGTCGCGCTGCAGCGCCCAGTGGCGGGCGCGCAGTGCGGTGGCCTGGGCTTCCAGCGCGGCGGCCGGCAGCTCGCCGCGCCAGTGGCGTTCCAGCGCCGTCTTCAGTTCGCGGTGCTGGCCCATGCGGGGGAAGCCGAGGATATGAGTCTTGATCATATTGAATCGAGTGATGCTGAATTCGATTCGTGATGATCCGCAGTCTGGCACAATGAATCAAACGAAACGTTTTCGCGTTCATCAACAGTTCTGCTCATGCAAACACCGCTCGAACTGCGCCATCTGCGCACGCTGGCCGCGCTGCGCGAGGCTGGCAACCTGTCCCGCGCGGCGCAGCTGCTGAACCTGACGCAGTCGGCGCTGTCCCACCAGCTCAAGGGGCTGGAGGAGCACTACGGCGCCGAGCTGTTCGCGCGCAAGAGCAACCCGCTGGTGTTCGGCGTCGTCGGCCAGCGGCTGCTGAAGCTGGCGGACGCGGTGCTGCCGCAGGTGGACGAGGCCGACCGCGACGTGCGCCGGCTGGTGGACGGCTCGGCCGGCCAGCTGCGCATTGCCGTGGAATGCCATACCTGCTTCGACTGGCTGATGCCGGCGATGGACGCCTTCCGCGAGCGCTGGCCGGAGGTGGAGCTGGACATCGTGTCCGGCTTCCAGGCCGACCCGGTCGGCCTGCTGCACAAGGACCGCGCCGAGCTGGCCATCGTGTCGGACGTGGATGCCGACGAGACCGGCGTCGTCGTGCACCCGCTGTTCAGCTTCGAGATCGTCGCGCTGCTGCCCAAGGGGCATGTCTTGCTGGGCAGGCCCTGGCTGGACGCGGCGGACTTCGCCGGCCAGACGCTGATCACCTACCCGGTGCCCGACGACATGCTGGACCTGGTGCGCCGTGTGCTGCAGCCCGCCGGCATCACGCCGTCGCGCCGCACCAGCGAGCTGACGGTGGCCATGCTGCAGCTGGTGGCCAGCGGCCGCGGCATCGCGGCGCTGCCGCTGTGGGCGGTGGAGGGCTACCTGGCGCGCGGGTATGTCGCGCGGCAGCGCATCGGCGAGGGCGGACTGACGGGGCGGCTGTACGCGGTCAGCACCCCGGGCCTGGCGGCCAAGCCCTTCCTGGCCGACTTCGTGCGGCTGATGCGAGAGACCTCGCTGCTGAACCTGGCCGGCGTGAGCCTGCTCTGAGCCCGCCTCAGTTGCGGGCGTGCGCGACGCGGTAGCTGGCCAGCCCCGGCAGCTCGGGCAGGCGGCTCGCGAAGCGCGACAGCGTGTCGCGACCGTAGTTCTGCCGTGCCGTGCAAACGAAGCGCCATTCCTGCTGCCCGTCGTGGCATTCGATGCTGACCGAGCCTGGCGCGAAGTCGTAGCCCAGCCGGGCGGCAAAGGCGCAGAGCTCGTCCTGCGCAAACGTGCGGCCCCGCTCGCCCTGCACGTGGACGGCGATGGCCGGGTGGGACGGCAGCGCCGCCTCCAGCCGCGCGCCCCACATCATCAGCGACGCGCACAGCAGCGTCAGCGCAATGGCGGCGAAGTAGAAGCCCATGCCCAGCACGATGCCGATGGCCGACGCCGCCCACAGCGAGGCGGCCGTCGTCAGGCCCGAGATGTTCATGCCCTCGCGCATGATGACGCCGGCGCACAGGAAGCCGATGCCCGTCACCACGCCCTGGACGACGCGCGTCGGGTCGGTGAACTGCGGCAGCGTGCCGCCGGCCATGTGGCCGCCGAACCATTGCTCGGGGTAGCCCACGAGGATGGTCACGCCGCAGGCCGCCATGCACACCAGCGCATAGGTGCGCATGCCCGCTGCGCGGCCGTGGTAGGCCCGCTCGTAGCCCAGCAGCAGCCCCAGCAGCATGGCGCCCACCAGGTGCATCAGCATCAGCACGTTGGCGGCCCACTGGCCGGCGGTCCAGTAGCGCAGCAGGTGGTCGGGGTCGAGCATGGGCGTTGGCACTGGCAGGGCAACCTTGCCCTGAGGGCACGCTAACGCAGTCCATCACAGCCCGCCAGGGGGCATGGTGATTGCTTGCGGGCTGAGCGCCGGGCCGCTCCCAAGCCGGCCCGCTCAGGCGATGTGCGCGCCGGTCAATCCGGCAAGCATCGCCGTCCCCTGGGGGGCTGAGGCCGGGCACGACAAGTCCTGTGGACTTGTCGTGCCTGCCGAAGCTCTGCGGCCACAGGCCG
>JAYSCT010000029.1:0-38599 GCA_041914785.1 Roseateles sp. | reverse complement strand
TGGACTTGCCCGAGCCGTTCAGGCCCAGCACGCCGATCTTGGCGCCGGGGAAGAACGACAGCGAAATGTCCTTCAGGATGTGGCGCTTGGGGGGAACCGTCTTGTTGACACGGTTCATGCTGAAAACGTACTGGGCCATGGGCGAATCCTCGAGAGCGAAAAACGACAGGCCTCGACAGAAGCGTCGAGGCCTGAAGGCAGTCAATATTGTCGCCGAAGGACCCGGCGGCAGGTCTCAGCGGCGTCGGCGGCGCACAGCCAGCAGCGCAACACCTGCGCCCATCAGCGCCCACGTGGCTGGCTCCGGCACCGGCGCCAGCAGCACACCGAAACCTTGGCCGTTGGCATCATCGGCCGAGCCGACGAGCCAGCGGGCGTCGTTGATGCCATGCAGGGCCGTCAAGTTGCTGCTGCCGAAATCGAAGGTCTGGTAGTTGGTGGTGCTTCCCATGAAACCGTGCGTGCCGAGCGCATCCGTGTAGAACCCGGCAATCGTTCCGTCACCACTAATGTCACGGAACGCAGTGCGCACGCCGGCAATGTTGGCGTCGGTACGCAGGCCGGTTGTCAGGTCATAGCTGAACGACGTTCGCGTGCTGGCGCTCGTGCCAGGACGGGTGAACTCACGCACATCACCCACCACCACACCGCTGGCGTTGATGCCTTGAGCAACGGTGTACCCGTTGATAGGGCCCAACAACGTCAGCCCGCCGCCGACGAGATCCAACGCAAAGCCGCGGGTGCGGTTGCCGAACTGTGCATAGCCGGACGCATAGCGGCCATCCGGTGATATCCCGCGCAGGTAGGTGTCGCTAGCGCCCTCGATGTTCACAACCTGGTATTGGCCGCCGGCGTAGACGAAGCCCTGAATGGGCTCGAAAAGCGTGCCGCCTTCGGGATCAGACGCCGAGCCAGTCGTGAAGCTGCCCACCACTGTGCCACTGTCCGAGATGCCGAACGCAGCAGCACCAGTCGCGCCACTGGGACCGGCCAACACCTGCATCGCTCCATTGGCATAGATGAATGCATGGCCATAGTCAGCATCCGACATGACATAACTGCCTACCGCCCAGTTATGGTTGTTGATGTCGCTCAGCACCACGGACTGCGCACCGGCCACGTCAACTCGGGTCATCTGGTAACCGGCCGCACTGGCCGTGAGGACCATGCCCGAGAGAAGAGTTGCCAAGAGCACGCGGGGGATATCCATCAGTTGTTCCTTCAAGCGTTGAACAAATCGCGCCGGATTCTCTATGCGCCCTTCGTGGCTGGACCCCCATGAGTAGGGGGCGAGGTTTCGCAAGCTCATGCGGCCGCACAAAATCGTGACGCCGCGTTTGCAGAGGTAGTCATGACATTTCTCCAATGTGTTGTCCTGATCCCTGCCTTGATGGCCGCGTTCGCCGTGCCGGCCCAGACCCTGCGCTGGGCCGCCCAGGGCGACCTGCAGACCACCGACCCGCATACCGCCAACGAGATCCAGACCAACTCGCTGAACGGCCAGGTCTACGAGCCCCTGGTGCGCCGCCTGCCCGACCAGAGCCTGGCCCCGGCGCTGGCCGTGGAATGGACGCAGGCCACGCCGCTGCTGTGGCGCGTGAAGCTGCGCCCGGGCGTGAAGTTCCACGACGGCACGCCGTTCACGGCCGACGACGTCGTGTTCTCGATGCAGCGCCTGCGCGACCCGGTGTCGCCCTACCGCGTCTACGCCAACGCCGTGGGCGTGCCCAAGGCGGTGGACCCGCTGACGCTGGTGTTCGCGCTGGACAAGCCCAACCCCATCTTTCCCGAGCACCTCGTCAGCCTGGCCATCATGAGCAAGCGCTGGGCCGAGGCCAACCGCGTCACGCGGCCGCTGGACCTGAAGGCCAGGGAGGAGTCCTACGCCAGCCAGAACGCCAACGGCACCGGCCCCTTCATCCTCGTCAGCCGCCAGCCCGGCGTGAAGACCGTGTTCAGGCGCAACACCGCCCACTGGGGCCGCAGCCTGCCGGGCCAGGGCAATGTGCAGGAGCTGGTGTTCATGCCCATCAGCATCGACGCCACGCGCACCGCGGCGCTGATCTCCGGCGAGGTGGACTTCGTGCTGGACCCGCCGCCCCGCGACATCGAGCGGCTGCGCGGCATGCCCGAGCTCAAGGTGGTGGACGGCGTGGACAACCGCATCCTGTTCATCGGCATGGACCAGGCGCGCGACAAGCTGCTCTACGGCCAGGTGCCGGGCGACAAAAACCCGTTCAAGGACCTGCGCGTGCGCCGCGCGCTCTACCAGGCCATCGACATCGAGGCCATCAAGACCAAGATCATGGCCGGCTTCGCGGTGCCCACCGGCGGGCTGACGCCGTCCGCCCGCGGCGCCTACAACGACGCCAGCCTGGAAACCCGCCTGCCCTACGACGTGGCCGCCGCGCGCCGGCTGATGGCCGAGGCCGGCTACGCCGACGGCTTCGAGGTCACGCTGGACTGCCCCAACAACCGCTACGTCAACGACGAGAAGATCTGCCTGGCCCTCGCCAGCTTCTGGGCGCAGCTCAAGATCAAGGTCAAGGTGAACGCGCTGCCCCGCGTGCTGTACTTCCCCAAGATCGACAAGTACGACACCAGCCTCTACCTGCACGGCTGGGGCGGCGGCAGCACCGATGCCGAGGTGATGCTGACGCCCATCCTGCGCAACCGCGGCGAGCAGGGCGTGGGCGTGTCCAACAACGGCGGCTGGGTGAACGACAAGGCCGACGCGCTGGCCGGCGCTTCCACCGTCGAGAGCGACCCGAAGAAGCGCGAGCAGCTCGTCAAGGCCGCGCTGGCCGAGTACCGGCAGCAGATCAACATCATCCCGCTGCACCGGCAGATGATCCCGTGGGCGATGCGCGCCAACGTGCGGGTGCTGCACTCGGCCAACAACTGGCTGAGCGTCGAATGGGTCACTGTTTCTAAATAGGCGCCGCGGCACCAGCCGCTAGAATAGTTGCCAACGCCGCGCCTCTCAGTCTTGCGCGGCGTTTCATTTTTCTGGCCCCAAGCACGCGGCCTGGCTTGCCCGAAGACTGGTGTCGCCTCCCCGGCGTCACGGCGAGCCCCGGTGATTTTCGGCGTGCCTCCCCATCTATTGGATTCGATGAGTTTCGACACCCTCGGCCTTGCAGAGCCCCTGCTGAAGGCCATCGCCGACGCCGGCTACACCACCCCCACCCCCATCCAGGCCCAGGCGATTCCCGCCGTGCTCAACGGTGGCGACCTCATGGCCGGCGCGCAGACCGGCACCGGCAAGACCGCCGGCTTCACGCTGCCCATGCTGCACCGCCTCGCCACCGGCGAGAAGCTGCTGAACAAGCGCGGCAAGATCGCGATCCGCGCCCTCGTGCTGACGCCCACCCGCGAGCTGGCCGCCCAGGTCGAGGAAAGCGTGCAGACCTACGGCAAGTACCTGCCGCTGAAGAGCATGGTCATGTTCGGCGGCGTCGGCATGCAGCCGCAGATCAACAAGCTGCGCGACGGCGTCGACATCCTCGTCGCCACGCCCGGCCGCCTGCTCGACCACGCGCAGCAAGGCACGCTGGACCTGTCGCAGGTGCAGATCCTCGTGCTCGACGAAGCCGACCGCATGCTGGACATGGGCTTCGTGCACGACATCAAGAAGGTGCTGGCGCTGCTGCCCGCCAAGAAGCAGTCGCTGCTGTTCAGCGCGACCTTCAGCGACGAGATCAAGAACCTCGCCGACCGACTGCTGAACCAGCCGGCGCTGATCGAGGTGGCCCGCCGCAACCAGACCAACGACCAGATCGCGCAGAAGGTCCACCCCGTGGGCCGCGAGCGCAAGAAGGAACTGCTGGTGCACCTCATCAAGAGCGGTGACTGGCACCAGGTGCTGATCTTCACGCGCATGAAGCACGGCGCCAACCGCCTGACCGACTACCTGAACGACCAGGGCATCAGCGCGATGGCCATCCACGGCAACAAGAGCCAGGGCGCGCGCACCAAGGCGCTGGCCGACTTCAAGTCGGGCGACCTGACCTGCCTGGTGGCCACCGACATCGCCGCCCGCGGCATCGACATCGACCAGCTGCCCCACGTCGTCAACTTCGAGCTGCCCAACGTGCCGGAGGACTACGTCCACCGCATCGGCCGCACCGGCCGCGCCGGCGCCCAGGGCGAAGCCGTCAGCCTCGTCTGCGTGGACGAGAACGGCTTCCTGCGCGACATCGAGAAGCTCATCAAGCGCGAGATCCCGAAGGAGATCGTGCCCGGCTTCGCGCCCGACCCCAGCGAGCGCGCCGAGCCCATCGTGCTGGGCCGCACCGTGCTGAACCCCAACGGCAGCCGTGGCCGCAACCCCAACCCGCCGGCCCACGCCGGCCGTGGCGGCCGCCCGGGTGGCGGTGGTGGTGGTGGCCGTGGCGGCGACAACCGCGGTGGCTCACGCGACGGTGGTCGCCCGAGCGGCGGCGGTGGCAAGCCCCAGGCCCATACCGGCCACGGCGGCGCCCGCACCGCGCCCAAGCCGCAAGGCCAGCATGCGCCGCGCCCCGCCGGCGGCCAACCCAGCCGCGACGGCGGCGCGCCGCGCCAAAACAACGGCCCGCGCCTGACGCAGCCGAAGCGCTGAAAAGGCGCTCCCATCCACGGCCCGCCCTCGCGGGCCGTTTTCATTGGCACGCGCTGATCTAATCCCGCGCCATGCCCAAGCCGCCGCGTCCACCCGCCAACGACCTCCAGTTCCGCCTGCCCGACGGGCGCCTCATGTCCGCCGCGGAGATGCTGAAGCAGGCCCGCGCGGCCAAGTCCGGCGCGCCGCCGGCCGAAAAGCTGCCCGAGGCCGACCTGCAGGCCGTTTTGGACGCCCTGCTGCTGCTCGGCGGCAAGGCCCCCATCGTCCATGTCGCGCAATGGCTCGAGATGACCGGCAGGGAGCGCGCCAACGGCGAGGCCTTCACCCTCGCCAACGCCCGCGACGGCCTGCGCCAGTTGCTGGCCGAGGGCCGCGCCGAGACCGCCCACGGCGGCATGAGCTTCGTGCACCTGGTCGACCACGCCGATCGGCTGCAGCAACTGCTGCTGCAGCAGCCCCACCGCGAACGCCTGTGGCAGCAGCGCGTGCACCTGCTCGGCCCCGGCCGCGGCCATTGGCAGGACCCCATTGGCTGGCTGTCGCCGCGCGGCCCCGAGGACATCACCTCCGCGCTGCGGCTGATGCTGTTCTCCGGCATGGGCGTCGCGGAGTTCCGCCGCCACCTCGCCGGGCCGCTGCGCGTGCTGGACCAGCCCCACCACATCGCCAGCGCCCTCACCCAGCCCTGGCTGCCGCAGGCCCTGGGCCTGATGGACCCCGGACTGCGCGACGGCCTGATGGGCCAGCTGCTGGACCAGCTGCCCGCCGGCCACCCGCTGCGCTGCCAGGTCGGCGACTGGCTGCAGACCCAGGCCGGCGAACTGAGCATCCCCATGCGTGCCCGCCTGGCCGAAGACGCCATGCTGGCCCTGGACTTCGAGCGCGCCGCCGCCCACCTCGCCGGCCTCGAAGGCCCTGGCGTCACGCTGCTGGCGGCCACCCGCGCCTTCGCCGCCGGCCGCTGGCCCGAGGCGGCCACGGGCTTCGAGGCCGCCATCAAGGCCGTCCATGTCGCCTCGCGCAGCCGTCGCGGCGCGCTGTCGCTGGAGCTGGCGCGACCCTATCTGCTGAGCCTGCTGGCCCAGGACGACCCGCAGCGTTGGGAGCAGGCGCGCAAATACGCCATCGCCGAGTCCGGCACGCGCACGCCAAGCCCCTACGACGACTGGGGCCTGTGGGCCCACGCCATCGGCTGCCGCCTCGGCCACGACAGCCCCATCGACGCCGCCTTCCAGCCCCGCCCCGGCAGCGATGCCCTGCAGGCGGACCGCCTGCTGCTGGTCGCCTGGCTGGGCCGGCCCGCCAGCGGCTGGACGGCGCCGCTGCTGCAGGCCACCGTCGCTGCCGTCAAGCCGCAAGCCCTGCTCGCCGAACTGCTGGCCGCCGCCCTGCAGCGGCTGGACCTCGGCGGCACCGCGCCCACCCGCATCGCCACCCCCTTTGGCGCGCCCAAGGAAGCCTGGCAAGACGCACTCGCTGCGATCACCGCGCTGAGCCAGGACGGCAAGGCGGCAGGCGCTGCCGGCACCCAGCCCGACCTCGCCTGGCAGCTCGGCCTCGACGCCGCCGGCCGCGTCAAGACGCTGGAGCCGCTGGAGATGCACGTCGGCGCGCGCGGCGGTGTGAAGTTCAAGGCCGTCAGCCTGGCCAGGCTGAAGAAGCAGGGCGCCACGCGCAACCGCGACAACCTGGTGCTGCGCCACATCGAGCGCGACGCCTGGGCCGGCGCGCGCGACCTGTGGCTGGACGTGAGCCAGGCCCTGGTCGCCCTCGTCGGCCACCCCCACCTGATGTTCGCCGACGCACCGGGCCAGTGGGTCGAACTCGTCGAAGGCCTGCCGACGCTGGAAGTCCGCCGCGTCGGCGACGCCTTCGAGTTCCACATCCAGCCGCCCCTCATCAGCGCCGAGCCCGCGCCGGCGGGCGGGCGCTTCGGTGCCCAGGCCGAGCTGGAACAGGAGCGCCGCAACGGCCAGCGCGTCGAGCGCAACGCCCCGGGCCGCGCGACCCTCATCCGCATCACGCCCACCCAGCGCCGCGTCGCCGAGCTGGTGGCCCAGGGCTGGCGCGTGCCGGCCCATGCCACCGCCGAGCTGGGCGCCGCCCTGCAGGTGCTGACCGGCCATTTCCAGCTGCATTCCGACGCCGAGGCCGGCGAGCGCGTGGCCGGCGACAGCCGCCTGCATGCCCGCCTGACGCCCCAGGGCGACGGCCTGTCGCTGCTGCTGGTGGCCCAGCCCTTCGGCGACTTCGGCCCTGCCGTCACGCCGGGCCAGGGCCGCGAGCGGCTGATGTGTCTGCACGAGGGCGTCAGCCTCGCCACCGAGCGCGACCTGAGGGCCGAGGCCGAGCACCGCGCCGCCGTCATCGCCGCTCTGCCCTTTCTCGACCCCGAACAGCCGCCCGACCAGCCCTGGCTGCTGGCCGAAGCTGAAGAAGCGCTGGCCGCCGTCGAGCGCCTGCCCGGCCTGCCCGGCATCGCCGCCCTGGCCTGGCCCAAGGGCAAGCCGCTGCGCGTGCTGCCGGTGGACGGCGCCGCCGTGCAGATCACCGTCAGCAGCGGCCGCGACTGGCTGGCGGTGAACGGCGAGGCCCGCGTCGACGAAGGCCGCGTGCTGGGCCTGCAGGAGCTGCTGGCCCTGAGCCGCGCCAGCCGCAGCCGCTTCGTGCGCCTGGCCGAGGGGCATTACCTGGCCCTGTCCGAACAGCTGCGCCAGCAGCTGCGCGACCTGGACGCGCTGGGCCAGGTCAAGAAGGGCGGGCTGCAACTGCCCGCCGCCAGCGCCGCCTGGCTGGACCAAGGCCTGGCTGGCGTGCAGCTGGCCGGCGACCAGGCCTGGCGCGAACGCGTGCAGCGGCTGACGGACGCCGCCGCGCTGCAGCCGCAGGCGCCGAGGTCGCTGCGCGCCGAGCTGCGCGGCTACCAGGCCGAGGGCTTTGCCTGGATGAGCCGCCTGGCCGCCGCCGGCTTCGGCGCCTGCCTGGCCGACGACATGGGCCTGGGCAAGACCGTGCAGACGCTGGCGCTGCTGGTCGAGCGCAGCGCGCTCGGCCCGGCGCTGGTGCTGGCGCCGACCTCGGTCTGCGGCAACTGGGCGGCCGAATGCGCCGCCTTCGCGCCGGGGCTGAACGTGCAGGTCTATGCCGAGGCCGCCGACCGCGCCGCGCTGCTGCAGGCCGCCGGGCCGGGTGACGTCGTCGTGGCCAGCTACGCGCTGGCGCAGATCGACGCCGACGGCTTCGCCGCGCGCCGCTGGGCCAGCCTGGTGCTGGACGAAGCGCAGGCGCTGAAGAACGCGGCCACCAAGCGGGCGAAGTCGGTGGCCGAGTTCGATGCCGACTTCCGCCTGGCCCTGTCGGGCACGCCGGTGGAGAACCGGCTGGCGGACCTGTGGTCCATCATGAACCTCGTCAACCCCGGCCTGCTGGGCACGGCCCAGCAGTTCAACGAGCGCTTTGCCGGCCCCATCGAGCGCCAGCAGGACACCGCCACCCGCGCGCGGCTGCGCCGCCTCGTCGCGCCCTTCCTGCTGCGCCGGACCAAGGCCCAGGTGCTGCAAGACCTGCCCCCGCGCACCGAGATCGTCCACCGCGTGCAGCCCTCCGAACAGGAGCGCCACTTCCTCGAAGCGCTGCGCCGCGACGCCCAGGCCGCCGTGGCCCAGGCTGCGGCCGACCCCGAGCGCGGCGCCCAGATGCAGGTGCTGGCCGAGCTGATGCGGCTGCGCCGCGCCGCCTGCGACCCGCGCCTGGTGTCGCCCGAGCTGGGCCTGGTGGGCAGCAAGATGGCGGAGTTCGAACACATCCTGCGCGAACTGGTGGCCGGCGGCCACAAGGCGCTCGTTTTCAGCCAGTTCACCGACTACCTGGACCTGCTGGCCGAGCGCGTCACGCAGATGGGCCTGCCCTTCCAGCGGCTGGACGGCAGCACGCCCCAGGCGGAGCGCACGAAGCGCGTCGCCGCCTTCCAGCGCGGGGAAGGCGAAGTCTTCCTGATCAGCCTGAAGGCCGGCGGCTTCGGCCTGAACCTGACGATGGCGGACTATGTGCTCATCGTCGACCCCTGGTGGAACCCCGCCGCCGAGGACCAGGCCAGCGGCCGCGCCCACCGCATGGGCCAGCAGCGGCCGGTGACCGTCTACCGCCTGGTGACGGCCGGCTCGGTGGAGGAACGCATCCTCTCGCTGCACCGCGACAAGCGCGGCCTGGCCGAGGGCATGCTGGAAGGCGATGGCCGGGCCAGCCCGCTGGACGCGCAGGCGCTGGCCGCGCTGCTGGCCGACTGACACGAAGGGGCCGGGCCGGCGCTGCGCAATCCGTCACGAACCGCGCGCCTTTGTCCACCCCGCGGGCGTCCGCTGCGGCCAACACCCCCCTCGCCGGCAGCGCCTTCCCGTGCGGATACTCCGCCGTAGCCGCCCGCGGCGAGTTCGCCCGGCGGCGTCACGACCTGAGACCGCACAACCCCGGGGGACCGCATGTTCAATTCCATCCAGAAGCGTCTGACGGTGGGCTGCATGGCCGTCGTGGTGGTCAGCCTGCTCAGCGCCACCCTCTTGAACCACGGCATCGTCAGCAAGCATGTGAAGGCGCAGACGACCCAGGGCCTGAACGAGCTGAGCGCCGCGCACGCGCAGGCCATCGCCGAATGGGTGGGCACGCAGAAGGCGGTGGTGGCCGCCGTCGTGCCCGCGGCGCTGACCGACGCGCCCCAGCCCTTCCTCGTGCAGGCGCAGAAGTCGGGGCGCCTCGCCTCCGCCTACGCCGGCTACCCGGACAAGCGCATGATCTTCGACGTGCCGCAGAAGCTGCCGGAGGGCTACGACCCGACGATCCGCCCCTGGTACAAGGGCGCGGCGGCCTCCGACAAACCCATCCTGACGGCGCCCTACGCCGACGCCGCCACCAAGCGGCTGCTGGTGACCTTCGCGATGGCCGTGCGCGACGGTGGCGACACCAAGGCCGTCGTCGGCAGCGATGTGTTCCTGGACGACGTCTCCAAGATCGTCGCCTCCATCCACCCGACGCCGCGCGGCCTGGCCTTCCTCGTCGACACCGACGGCCAGGTCATCGCCCACCCCGACACGCAGCGCATCCTGAAGAAGGTGTCAGAGCTGTCGCCCGCGCTGACCGCCGACGCGATGAAGCAGGCCAGCGAGGCCAACGGGCCCTGGGTGGAAGTGCGCATGGGCGAAGACGACTACCTGCTGCGCGGCGCCGCCGTGCCGGGCACCAGCTGGACGCTGATGACCGCCGCCCGCGCGGACGAGGCGCTGGCCTCGCTGGACACGTTGCTCAAGGCCGCCGCGCTGGCGCTGGTGGTCATGGCCGGGCTGGCCGCGTTCGCGGCCGCGTGGCTGGTGCGCTCCATGCTCACCTCGCTGAACCGCGTCAACGAGGCGATGGCGCAGATCGGCAGCGGCGACGCCGACCTCACCAAGCGCCTGCCCGTCAACGGCAGCGACGAGATCTCCCGCATCGCCGAGAGCTTCAACGTCTTCTGCGAAAAGATCGAATCCACCATCCGCGAGGTGCGCACCGCGTCGGACTCCATCTCCACCGCGTCCTCCGAGATCGCCACCGGCAACGTGGACCTCAGCCACCGCACCGAGGAGACGGCGTCCAACCTGCAGCAGACGGCCAGCGCGCTGGAGGAGATCACTAGCACCGTGCGCCAAAGCGCCGACAACGCATCCACCGCCAACCAGTTGGCCGCCAACGCGGCGGGCGTCGCGCAGCGCGGCGGCGAGGTCGTCGCGCAGGTGGTGAGCACCATGGCCGAGATCACACAGTCCAGCCAGAAGATCTCCGACATCATCGGCGTCATCGACGGCATCGCGTTCCAGACCAACATCCTGGCGCTGAACGCGGCCGTGGAGGCGGCGCGGGCCGGCGAGCAGGGCCGCGGCTTCGCCGTCGTGGCCACCGAGGTGCGCAACCTCGCGCAGCGCAGCGCCGCATCGGCCAAGGAGATCAAGACCCTGATCGGCACCAGCGTCGAGCGCGTCGAGGCCGGCTCGCGGCTGGTGGAAGACGCCGGCAAGACCATGACCGAGATCGTCGGCAGCGTGCGCCGCGTCACCGACGTCATCGCCGAGATCACGTCCGCCGCCAAGGAGCAGAGCTCGGGCATCGACCTCGTCAACGGCGCCGTCAACACGCTGGACCAGATGACGCAGCAGAACGCCGCGCTCGTCGAAGAAAGCGCTGCGGCGGCGGAAAGCCTGAAGGAGCAGGCGATCCGGCTGGCGGGCGTGGTGTCCACCTTCCGCGTGCGCTGAGGGTGGGGCCGGCTAGCATGCCGGCCATGCCCGCAGCCCCGACAACCTGGATCGCCGGCGCCACCGGCCTCGTCGGCCGCGCGCTGTGCGCCGACATGCCCGACGCCGTGGCGCTGGTGCGCCGCCCGCAGGCCGGTGCGATGACGGTGGACTACGCCCGCACCGAGTCCTTCGCCGCCCTGCCCGCGCCGCGCCGCGTGTTCATCGCGCTGGGCACGACGCTGGCGCAGGCCGGCTCGCGCGAGGCCTTCCGCGCGGTGGACTTCGACGCCGTGCTGACCGTGGCCCGCGCCGCCCGTGCGGCCGGCGCCACGCACTGTGGCCTGGTGTCGGCGCTGGGCGCCGATGCACGCGCCGCCGTCTTCTACAACCGCGTCAAGGGCGAGGCCGAGGACGCGCTCGCCGGCCTCGGCTTCGAGCGCCTCGTCATCGCCCGCCCGTCGCTGCTGGACGGCGACCGCGCCGCGCTGGGCCAGCCGCATCGCGCCGGCGAGGCCTGGTCGCTGCGCCTGCTGCGGCCGGTGGCGGGCCTGGTGCCGCTGCGCTGGCGCCCCATCGCCGCCGCCCGCGTGGCCCGCGCGCTCCGGCTTGCGCTGGATCAGCCCGGCCCGGCCGTGCAGGTGCTTGAATCCGGCGCGATGCAGACCCTGGGAGCCCCATGAAACTGACCTTCCTCGGCGCCGCCGACACCGTCACCGGCTCGCGCCACCTGCTGACCTTGGGTGAGCAGCGCCTGCTGCTGGACGCCGGCCTGTTCCAGGGCTTCAAGGCCCTGCGCGAGCGCAACTGGATGCCGCTGGGCGGCCCGACCACCGAGCTGGACGCCGTGCTGCTGTCGCACGCCCACCTGGACCACTGCGGCTACCTGCCCGCACTGCGCCGCCAGGGCTTCAAGGGCCCCATCTACGCGACGTCCGCCACGCGCGACCTCTGCGACGTGCTGCTGAGCGACAGCGCCCACCTGCAGGAGGAAGACGCGCGCCGCGCCAACCGCGACGGCTCCAGCCGCCACGACAAGGCACTGCCGCTGTACGGCGTGCGCGAGGCCGAGGCGACGCTCAAGCAGTTCGTCGCCGTGCCGCGCGACGGCCGGCTGACGCTGGGCGGCACCGAGGTGCGCTTCACGCCCGGCGGCCACCTGCTGGGCGCCTCGTCCATCCACGTGCGCCAGGGCTCGCGCTCGCTGCTGTTCTCGGGCGACGTGGGCCGCGTCGGCGACCTGCTGATGCCCACGCCGCAGGTGCCACCGGCGGCGGACGTCGTGCTCATCGAGTCCACCTACGGCAACCGGCTGCATCCGCCCGAGGACGCGCAGGCGCGCCTCGCACAGATCCTGCGCACGACACTCAAGCGCGGCGGCTCGGTGCTGCTGCCCAGCTTCGCCGTCGGCCGCGCGCAGGCGCTGCTGCTGGTGCTGCAGCGCCTGCGCAACGCCGGCGAGCTGCCACTGGACGTGCCCATCTGGCTGGACAGCCCCATGGCCGAGCAGGCCACCGAGCTGACGATCAAGCACGCGAAGCTGCTGCGCATCTCCGCCACCGAGGCTCGCAGCCTGACCGACCGCGTGCGCTACGTCACCAAGCAGGCCCAGAGCCTCAAGCTCGCCGCCAGCCTGGCCGCGCCGCGCGCGAAGCCGGCCGTGGTCATCTCCGCCAGCGGCATGGCCACCGGCGGGCGCGTGCTGAACTACCTGGAGACGCTGGCGCCGCAGCCCCAGCACCACATCGCCTTCCCCGGCTTCCAGGCCGGCGGCACGCGCGGCGCGCGCATGGTGGGTGGCGAGCGCGAGGTCAAGATCCGCGGCCGCTGGGTGCCCGTCAACGCCGAGATCAGCCACCTGGACGGCTTCTCCGGCCACGCCGACGCCGACGGCCTGCTGCAATGGCTGCGTGCGCTGCCGCGGCCGCCCGAGCAGGTCTATGTCGTGCACGGCGAGCCCGCCGCCGCCGACGCGCTGCGAAGCCGCATCCAGGACGAGCTGGGCTTGGCCGTGCGCGTGCCGCAGCACGGCGAGACCGTCGCGTGGTGATGGACGGGCTGGCCTTCGGCGTCTCCACCGACCTCCTCACCGGCCTGGCCGCCGCGCTGGGCAGCGGCCTGCTGATCGGGCTGGAGCGCGAGCGCCACAAGCCGCGCGGCGGGCGTGGCGGCAGCGGCGAAATGGCCGGGCTGCGCACCTACACGCTGGCCTCGGTGGCCGGCGCGCTGGCGCAGGCGCTGGCGCTGCCGGGGCTGGTGGCGGTCACCGCGCTGGCCGTCACGGCGCTGGCGGCGCTGGGCTATGTGCGCGGTCGCGACCCCGGCCTCACGCGCGCGCTGGCGCTGCTGGTCACCTGCCTCATCGGTGCGCTGTGCGTGACGGCGCCGCTGCTGGGCGCGCCGGCCGCCGTCGTGCTGACGGCGCTGCTGGCCGCGCGGCCGCGGCTACACCGTTTCGCGACACAGGTGCTGCGCGAGGAGGAGCTGCACGACGGCCTGCTGCTGGGCGCGCTGGCGCTGGTGGTGCTGCCGCTGATGCCGCAACAGCCGCTGCCCTGGCTGGCCGGCATGAAGGCGCATTCGCTGATCGGGCTGATGCTGTTGCTGCTGGCGCTGCAGGCGGCGGGCCACATCGCGCTGCGGCTGGCCGGGCCGCAGGCGGGGCTGGCGCTGTCGGGCGTGCTGTCGGGGCTGGTGTCCAGCACCGCCACCATCGCCGCCATGGGCAGCAAGGCGCGCGCGCAGCCGGGCCTGCGGCTGGCCTGCGCGGCCGGCGCCGTCATGTCCACCGGCGCCACCTGGCTGCAGGCCGAGGCCATGCTGTTCGCGATGGCGCCGCCGCTGGCCCTCACCACGCTGCCCATCGCGCTGCTGGGCCTGTCGTTGTGCGGTGGCATGGGCTGGCTGCTGGCGAGGCGCTCGCGCCGGCTGGAGCACGACGGTCACGCCGACACGCCCGCCGCGGAGCGCCGCGGGCCGCTGCGGCTGCGCGAGGCGCTGCTGCTGGCGCTGATGCTCAGCGGCGTGGCGGTGGCCGTCAGCTGGGCGCGCGAGCATTTCGGCGCGTCGGGGCTGTTTGGTGCCGTCGCGCTGACGGCGTTTGCCGACGTGCATGCGCCCATCGCGTCGCTGGCCGGGCTGCAGGCCGGCGGCAGCATCGCTCCCACGCAGGCGCTGCTGGGGCTGCTGCTGGCCTTCGCGTGCAACAGCGTCACGCGCAGCATCGCGGCCGTGGCCGCGGGCGGCTGGGGCTTCGCCCGCTTCATCATCCCGGCGCTGGCGCTGCCGCTGCTGCTGGGTGCCGGGCTGGGCTGGCTGCTGTTGCGGGGCCAGCCCGCATGAAGCGCGCACCGCTGGTGCCGGCGCAGGTGGAGTTCAGCGCCGACGGGCCGCCGTTCGCGCCGGCGTTTGGCGACGTCTACCACGCCCGGGACGGCGCGCTGGCCCAGGCCCGCCATGTCTTCCTCGGCGGCAACGGCCTGCCGGCGCGCTGGCAGGGCCGCGAGCGCTTCGTCGTGCTGGAGACCGGCTTCGGCCTGGGCAACAACTTCCTCGCCACCTGGGACGCCTGGCGGCAAGACCCGGCACGCTGCGAGCGCCTGGTGTTCGTCAGCGTCGAGAAACACCCGCTGCGGCCCGACGACCTGGCCCGCGCGCACGCCGCCAGCCCGCTGCCCGAGCTGGCGGCCGAACTGCTGCGGCGCTGGCCGCCGCTGGCGCCGGGCCTGCACACGCTGGACTTCGAGGCGGGTCGCGTGCAGCTGCTGCTGGGCCTGGGCGACGGCCGCGAGCTGCTGCGCGAGCTGGTGCTGGACGCCGACGCGGTCTATCTCGACGGCTTCTCGCCCAAGCTCAACCCCGAGCTGTGGGACGACTGGCTGCTGAAGAGCCTGTCCCGCCACGCGGTGCCGGGCACGACGTTGGCGACCTGGAGCATCAACCGGCCGATGCGCCGCGCGCTGGCCGCGCTGGGCTTCGAGGTGGCGCTGGCACCGGGTTTCGCGGAGAAGCCGGAGATGACCACCGCCCGCTTCGCCCCGCGCCACACCCCGCAGCGGCCCGTCGGCCGCGAGCCGCTGGCGCCGGGGGCGCGCCACGCCGTCATCGTCGGCGCGGGCTTGGCCGGTGCGGCCTGCGCGCTGGCGCTGTCGCGTGCCGGCGTGGCCTGCACCGTCGTCGACGCGCTGCCCGGCCCGGCGCAGGCCAGCTCGGGCAACCCGGCGGGGCTGTTCCACGGCACCGTCAACCCCGACGATGGCCCGCACGCCCGCTTCAACCGCGCCGCCGCGCTGGCCACGCAGCAGCTGCTGGCCGAGCTGGGCCTGCCGCATCAGCCCGGCCTGCTGCGGCTGGAGACTCGGCTGCAGCCGGCACAGATGCCGGCGGTGCCGGGCTACGTGCAGGCGCTGTCCGCCGACGACGTGGCGGCGCGGGCCGGCGCGCCGCTGGGCCACCCGGCCTGGTTCTACGCCGGCGGCGGCGCGCTGGACCCGGCCGCCTACACGCGGGCGCTGCTGGCCGCCAGCGGCGCGCGGCTGCGGCTGGGCACGGCGGTCGCGTCGCTGCAGGCCACGCCGGGCGGCTGGCAGCTGCACGGCGCGGATGGCGAGCTGATCGAGACCGCGCCGCTGCTCGTGCTGGCAGGCGGCCACGCGCAGCTGCCGCTGCTGGGCGCGCTGGCGGACGACCTCGTCGTGCAGCGCGGCCAGCTCACCCACCTGGCCGAGGCGCCGTGGCAGCCGGGCGTGCCGGTGGCCGGCGACGGCTATGCGATCGCCGATGGCCGCGGCGGCGCCTGGTGCGGCGCGACGGCGCAGGACGGCGACGCCGACCCGGCGCTGCGCGAGGCCGACCAGGTGGAGAACCTCGCGCGCTACGCCCGCCTGGCCGGGCTGGGCACGCCGCCACAGGCGCCGCTGGCCGGCCGCGTCGGCTGGCGCCTCGTGGCGGCCGACCGGCTTCCGCTGATCGGCGGCCTGGCCACGGGCGACGCGCCGGCGGAGCAGCTGCGCCTGCAGCCGCGCCAGCCGGGCCTGGTGGTCTGCACCGGGTTCGGGTCGCGCGGTATCACGTGGGCCGCGCTGGCCGGCCGCCTCGTCGCGGCGCTGGCGCTGGGCGGCCCGCGCCCGCTGGAGGCCGAGCTGCTGGACGCCGTGGACCCGCTGCGCTTCGCGTTGCGCCGGCAACGCAGGCCCGCCCGCTGAGGCCGGCGTTCACGCAACTATTGCCGCTTTGGCCCGCTGATCGCGCGGCCACCCCGGCGGGTGCGGGACGACACTGCGCGCTGTTGCCGGCCCGGCCGGCTTTCCCCTTATTCATGGAGACCTCGGCATGTTCGGTTCTGGCAGCGGTTCGCAACGGTTGAAAGTGGCGCTTGGCGTGGTGCTGGGCGTGGTGACCGTGGGCGTCGGTCTGGCACTCTCGGGCCTGGGCGACGGCGCCGGCTCCGCCAAGGGCTGGCTGTGGGCCAGCCTGGTGCTGACCTGGGTGGTGGGCGCGTTCGCGCTGGCCACCAGTGGCGGCGGCAAGGGCTCCAGCCTGCATGCGGCCACCGAGGCTGCCGAGGCGCTGGCCCGCTTCGACCTGACCCACGCCATCCCCAGCGGCGGCTCCGACGACGTGGGCCGCCTGCTGACCGCGCTGGAGGGCACGCAGCGCGCGCTGCAGAAGATCATCGGCGACATGCGCAGCGCGGCCGACAGCATCGGCACCGCCAGCGCCGAGATCGCCACCGGCAACCTGGACCTGAGCCAGCGCACCGAGCAGACCGCCAGCAACCTGCAGAACGCCGCCTCCTCCATGTCCGAGCTGACCGGCACAGTCAAGCAGACGGCCGACGCCGCGATGACCGCCAACCAGCTCGCCAGCTCTGCCGCGTCCGTCGCGCAGCGCGGTGGCGAGGCGGTGTCGCAGGTGGTCGCGACGATGGAGCAGATCAGCCACAGCTCGCGCAAGATCAACGAGATCATCGGCACCATCGATGGCATCGCGTTCCAGACCAACATCCTGGCGCTGAACGCCGCCGTCGAAGCCGCCCGTGCCGGCGAGCAGGGCCGCGGTTTCGCCGTCGTGGCCGGCGAGGTGCGGCTGCTGGCCCAGCGCAGCGCCGAGGCCGCCAAGGAGATCAAGAGCCTCATCAGCGCCAGCGTCGAGCGCGTGGATTCCGGCACCCAGCAGGTCGAGGCCGCCGGCGCCACGATGACCGAGATCGTCGCCAGCGTGCAGCGCGTGACCGACATCATTGGCGAGATCAGCGCCGCCGCGCGTGAGCAGAGCGAGGGCATCGGCGTCGTCAACGCCTCCGTCGTGCAACTGGACCAGATGACGCAGCAGAACGCCGCGCTCGTCGAGGAATCCGCCGCCGCCGCCGAGAGCCTGCGCGAACAGTCCGGCCGCATGGCCGAGTCGATCAGCGTGTTCCGCCTCAGCGGCGCCACCCAGGCGCGCACGGCAGCGCCGTCGCCCAAGGCCCCGGCGCCCAAGCCTGCCGCCGCCGGCAAGCCCACCGCCAAGCCTGCCACCCCGCCCGTGGCCGCGAGCAAGCCGGCGGCCGCCAGGCCGCTGCCCAAGGCCGCGCCGGCCCCGGCACCCGTGGCCGCACCGCGCGCCGCGCCAGCCTCCACCCCGGCCGACGACGGCGACTGGGAAACCTTCTGAAGCGGCGGCGCGATGACGAGCCGCACCCTGGACAAGGCGCCCCACGGCGCCTTTTTTTCATCCAGACTTTGCTGCGGACCGGGCCGACATCCCGAGCCGCGGGCCCCTGACGTCCTCGACATGCCCGGCTGACCCGGGCGTTCCTGATCACCACGCGAACGCCGTCATGCCTGCATGACCGCAGCAGCGCAACAACAAGGAGACTGACACCATGTTCAACGCGATGTTCTCTCGACGCTCCATCGGCCAGCGGCTGGGTGGCGGGCTGTGCCTGGTGCTGCTGTTCGCGCTGGTGAGTTCGGGGCTGGGCTACTGGGGCCTGCGCAAGGTGGCCAGCGAGACCGACGAGCTCTACCGGAGCGCGCTCGTCACCGAGCGCGTGGCGGCGGACTGGTACCGCAACGTCTTCAACGGCACGACACGCACGACCGCCATCGCGGTCAGCGCCGACCCCGGCCTGGCCTCGTTCTTCTCGGCCCAGGCCGCCGAGGCCACGCGCATCTCGACGGACCTGCAGCAGAAGCTCGACAAGCTGCTCACGCTGCCGCAGGAGCGCGCCCTGTTCGACCGGATCGCCGAGCTGCGCAAGTCCTACATCGCCGCCCGCGACACGCTGACGGCCGCCAAGAAGGCCGACGAGGCCGACCGGGCCAAGGCCATCTTCGACAAGGATTTCCTGCCAGCCTCCAACGCCTACCTGGACGGCATCAGGAACGTGGCCCAGCAGCAGCGCGACCAGCTGGACGCGGCCGTGCAGCGGCTGCAGGCCGCCAACGACCGGGCGCGCCTGGGGCTGCTGACGTTCGCGCTGGTGAGCCTGGCGGCCGGCGGCGTGCTGGCCTGGTGGCTGACGCGCTCCATCACCGGCCCGCTGCACGAGGCCGCCCGCGTGGCGGACGCCATCGCCCGCTTCGACCTCACGCACCAGATCGACGTGCGCAGCCAGGACGAGACGGGCCGGCTGATGCAGTCGCTGCACAGCATGCAGTCGGCGCTGCTGCGGCTGATCGGCGAGGTACGCGGCTCCACCGACAGCATCAACACCGCCAGCACCGAGATCGCCACCGGCAACCTGGACCTGAGCCAGCGCACCGAGCAGACCGCCAGCAACCTGCAGAACGCGGCCTCGTCGATGGCCGAGCTGACCGGCACCGTCAAGCAGACGGCCGACGCCGCGATGACCGCCAACCAGCTCGCCAGCTCCGCCGCGTCGGTGGCGCAGCGCGGTGGCGAGGCCGTCTCGCAGGTGGTCGCGACGATGGACCAGATCAGCCAGAGCTCGCGCAAGATCAACGACATCATCGGCACCATCGACGGCATCGCGTTCCAGACCAACATCCTGGCGCTGAACGCCGCCGTCGAAGCGGCACGTGCCGGCGAGCAGGGGCGCGGCTTTGCGGTCGTCGCCGGCGAGGTGCGCACGCTGGCCCAGCGCAGCGCCGAGGCTGCCAAGGAGATCAAGAGTCTCATCGGCGCCAGCGTCGAACGCGTGGACTCGGGCACCCAGCAGGTGCAGGCCGCCGGCGCCACGATGACCGAGATCGTCGCCAGCGTGCAGCGCGTGACCGACATCATTGGCGAGATCAGCGCCGCCGCGCGTGAGCAGAGCGAGGGCATCGGCGTCGTCAACGCCTCCGTCGTGCAACTGGACCAGATGACGCAGCAGAACGCCGCGCTCGTCGAGGAATCCGCCGCCGCCGCCGAGAGCCTGCGCGAGCAGTCCAGCCGCCTGGCCGAGGCGATCAGCGTGTTCCGCCTCAGCGGCGCTGGCCAGCCGCGCGCGGCCGCGCCGGCCAGGGCGCCGGCACCCCGGCCGGCCACGGCCGGCAAGCCGGTCGCCAAGGCAGCGCCGGCCCGGCCCGCGGCCAGCAGCGCCGCCAAGCCTGCGGCCAGGCCCGCCCCCCAACCGCAGCCGCAGGCCGTCGGCGCAGCGCCGGTGACCGCCCCGCGCCCTGCCCCCGCGCCGGCCGCCGACGGCGACTGGGAAACGTTCTGAGCGGCGCGTCCGCCGGCCCATGACGCAAGCCGGGCAGCGCCCGGCTTGCTGCTTTGTGAATCCGGGCGCACCCGTCACTGCGCCGGGCGACAACGGCGCGCAACGCCCTGGGAGTCCTGCCAGGACCGCCTCCGAAGGCCTGCCACGAGAGTGCTAGCACCCCGCCGCTACCCGCGCCGGGGCCACCAGCAGTACTCCCTGAACCCACCCCTTCGGAGTCATTTCATGCAAACCACCCCACGTCTCGCGCTGTCCGCCCTCACGCTGGCCTGCGCCGCCAGCATCGCGCAGGCCCAGGCCCCCATGGCGACCTCAGCCCAGACCGACGCCCGCGCCGCGCGCGCCGCGCTGCTGCGCGCCAATGCCGAGAACTTCGTGCGCCAGTTCCCCGGCATGAGCCTGCACGACAAGGACCACAGCTACGAAACCCGCGACGTCATCCAGGACGACGACGGCGTCGCCCATGTGCGCATGGACCGCCGCATCGCCGGCCTGCGCGCGATCGGTGCCGACCTGGTCGTGCAGAGCGACCGCTTCGGCAACTTCGCGACGATGCACCAGACCGCGCAGCGCCTGCCCAAGCTCGACACCAAGCCGGCGCTGGGCGCAGGCCGCGCGGCCGTCCGCGCGCTGGACACCCACGGCGGCAGCCTGCAGGGCCGGCCGGAGCTGGTCGTCTGGGCCCGCGAGGACCAGCCCCGCCTGGCGTGGGAGGTGCGCGTCAGCGGCGACGCGAGCGACGGCACGCCGTTCGAGAAGCACGTCATCATCGACGCCGCCACCGGCCGGCAGCTGGACGCCTGGGACGACGTCCACACCGCCGCCGCCAACGGCACCGGCCGGACGCTGTTCAGCGGCAACGTGGCGCTGACGACCAACAGCATCAGCGGCGGCTACGAGCTGCGCGACCCGAGCCGCGGCAACACCTACACGATCAACCTCAGGAACCGCACCAGCGGCGGCAGCATCCTGATCGACGCCGACAACACCTGGGGCAACAACGCCACCAGCGACACCGCCAGCGCCGCCGCCGACGCCCAGTACGGCACCGCCGTGACGTGGGACTACTACAAGAACGTGCACGGCCGCAGCGGCATCGCCAACGACGGCCGCGGCGCCTACAACCGCGTGCACTACGGCAACAACTACGCCAATGCCTACTGGTCGGATTCGTGCTTCTGCATGACCTACGGCGACGGCAACGGCAGCAGCGTGAAGCCGCTGGTGTCGCTGGACGTGGCGGGCCACGAGATGACCCACGGCGTCACGAGCCGCACGGCCGGGCTGATCTACTCCGGCGAGTCCGGCGGGCTGAACGAGGCCACGTCGGACATCTTCGGCACCATGGTCGAGTTCTACGCCGCCAACGGCAGCGACGCAGGCGACTACCTGATCGGCGAGAAGATCGTCAGCAGCGGCTCGCTGCGCAACATGGTCAAGCCCAGCAGCGACGGTTCCTCGGCGGACTGCTGGTACTCGGGCGTCGGCAACCTGGACGTGCACTACAGCTCGGGCGTGGCCAACCACTTCTTCTTCCTGCTGGCCGAAGGCACCAACAGCAGCTACGGCCGCAGCCCCACCTGCGTGAGCGGCAACACGCGCGTTGCCACCGGCTCGGGCACGCTGACCGGCATCGGCCGCGCCGCGGCGGCCAAGATCTGGTACCGGGCGCTGACGACGAAGTTCACGTCATCGACCACCTACGCCGCTGCACGCGCCGGCACCATCGCCGCCGCCAACGAGCTCTATGGCACGGGCAGCGCCCAGGCGAACGCCGTGGCTGCCGCCTGGACGGCGGTGGGCCGCAACTGAGGTCTGTCCCTAGTCTTGGACAGGGGCACCCGCGGGTGCCCCTTTTTGCGTGTAACCCGCCTTGCGCCCCCGCACCGGGTACCAGACTTCGCGCTCCACCCAGTGGCGCAGCCGGCCGGCGCGGTCATCGCGCTGCTCGCCCAGCCAGGCCAGCGCCACGTCGTCGAGCACGTAGATGCCATCACGCTGCTGGCGCGCGCCCTCGGGCCAGCGGCGGCGCAGCGACACGGCCGGCATGGGCGAGCCCAGCGCCGTCGCGAGGTCGTCCAGCGCCAGCCAGCGCCGGCGCAGCAGCTCGTCGTCCTCGACGCGGATGCGGTGACCCTTGAACTGGTAGAACCGGCCTTGCACCGGGCTGAACGCCAGGCCCCGCAACACCCGCCACATCGTGGCGCCCAGCGCCACCAGGTCCGGCGCTAGCGCCTGCCCCAGCGCGCGCAGCACGATGAGCAGGCCCAGCAGCGCCCCCATCGCGCCGCCCAGCCACCACCACAGCAGGCAGGCAATGCCGCCGCCTATGGCCAGCTTGAAGAGCACGCTGCGCCACCAGTGATGGCGCTCGTGCGCGGCAGCGTCGAAGCCGAAGGGCTGGCGCGACACGCGGCAGGGTTCAGAAGGTCAGCGTCTTCACGCCGCCGGCGCCGCCGAGCAAGCAGACCTGCGCCTTGTTGCGCGCGAACACGCCCACCGTGACGACGCCGGGCCACTGGCTCACCTCGGCCTCGAAGGCCAGCGGGTCGGTGATGGACAGGCCCGTCACGTCGAGGATGTGGCCGCCGTTGTCGGTGACGACGCCAGCACGCACGGTGGCCACGCCGCCGAGCCCGGCGAAGCGGCGCGTCAGCTGCGCCGCCGCCATCGGGATGATCTCGACCGGCAGCGGGAACTTGCCCAGCACGGGCACGAGCTTGGACTCGTCGGCGATGCAGACGAACTTCTCGGCAAGGTCGGCGACGATCTTCTCGCGCGTCAGCGCCGCGCCGCCGCCCTTGACCATGAAGCCGTTGCCGTCGATCTCGTCCGCGCCGTCGATGTAGACGGTGAGGCTGGTCACCTCGGCGGCGTCCAGCACGGGAATGCCGTGTTGCTGCAGCCGCTGCGTGGAGCGCTCGGAGCTGGAGACGGCCCCGGCGACCTTGACGCCGCTGGCGGCCAGCGCGTCGATGAAACAGTCCACCGTGGAGCCGGTGCCGACGCCGACGATCTGTCCCGGGGTGACGTAGTCGACCGCGGCGCGGCCGACGAGTTGTTTGAGCTGGTCTTGGTTCATGCCGCGATTTTGGCGGATGGGCGGCGACGCCACCCATCCGCACCGTCGGCTACTGGATGACCACCTTGGCCGTCGCCGAGTCGGTCGCCACCTGGCGCTGGGTGTCCCAGGCCGTGAAGCGGTACTCGACGACGTCGCCCTTCTTGAGGCCGCCGGCCGTGTAGCGGCTGGTGCTGCCGTCCTGGCGCATGCGCACGCTCTGCAGCTCACCGCCGTTGACGCTGTAGTGCACGTCCACCCAGCCCGAGGCGGTGGCCGTGAACGCCAGCGTCGTGGCGCCGCTCTGCGTGGCGCTCGACGCGCCGGCCACGGCCGGTGCTGCCTTGGCGGCTGCGGCGACCGTCACCTGCTGCGTGGTGCCGGTGCCGGAGTCCCAGACGATGTCGTCGAACGCCATCTGGAACGGCGCGCCCGGGTTGAAGCCATCCACGCTGAGGAACTCGAACAGCGAGTTCATGGACTGCAGCGCCACCAGCGGGCCGGCGATGTCGGCCACCGGGATGGTCGCGGTGCCCCACTCGCCGTTGCGCACCAGGCCGTAGGCCGTGGTGTTGGCGGGGAAGGTCACCCAGCCGTGGTTGGTGTAGTTGTCCAGGATGCCGATCTTGAACGCGACGTTGGCGGGCGCCTTGATCTTGAGCTTGATGTGGCCGTTGCGGAAGCCGCTCATGTCATGCGCCTGGCGCGACGCCACGGCGCCGCCGAACCACTGCCCGGGGGCGAAGTAGTTCAGCGCCAGCACGTTGGCACCCTCGTACGGCGGGATGCTGCCGCCGCTCATGGAGCCGGTGTTCCAGATGTAGAAGTCCGCCGACGTGCCCAGCGCCTGGCCGTTGTTGACCGGCGTGTTGTCGGTGAAGACACCGAACTTGCCGACCTCCTGCGTGATGCCCACACCCAGCTTCACCTCGCCCTTGCCGTCCAGCTCGTAGACGCGCACGTAGTCCACGTAGGTCACGGCGGGCAGCGGCGCGGTGACCTGCGCGGGCGTGGCGGCGGGCGTGAAGTTGCCGCCCACGGCCATGTTCAGCAGCAGGTAGAACGGCTCCTGCAGCGCGGGCGAGCCGACGGTGGAGATGGGCGCCTTGTACATGTCCAGCTCGCGGCCGTTGTCGACGATCGTGAAGCGGATCTGCGTGTCGGTCCAGTACAGGCGGTACAGCACGAAGCGGTTGGCCAGTGAGCGCGTCGGCGTGACCCAGTTCTTGGTCTGCCACGCGGTGGAGGCCGCGCAGCTCTCGTTGCCGGGTACGCAGGCGGCCTCGGCCCAGGTGATGACGTTGGCACCGACGAACTGGTCCGGCGACACGGCCGGCAGGCCGGCGGGCTGGCGGCCGCCCATCTCCATGATGTCGATCTCGCCCTTGCGCGGCCAGGGCTGCAGGCTGGTGCCCAGCATCCACGCGGCCGGCCACAGGCCCACGCCGACCTTGGGCGTGGCCATGCGGATCTCGACCATGCCGTACTTCACCTGCACCTTGCCGGCGGTGTCCACCTTGCCGGACGTGAACTGGTTGCTGCCGACGGTCTCGCGCCGGGCCGTGATGGCCAGCGCGCGCGTGCCGGGCTCGAAGGGCACGTTGACGATGCCGAGGTTGTTGGGGCTGTAGGTCTGCAGCTCCTGGTTGCCGTAGCCGCACAGGCCGATCTGGCAACCGTTGCCGTCGTAGGTGGACCAGAGCTTGCCGTCGAGGCTGACACCGTTGAATTCGTCGGACCACAGCAGCTTGCCGATGACCGGCGCGGTGACGCTGGCGGAGGCGGCCGCGGTGGCGGCCAGCAGCAGGCCGCCGAGGAAGATGTGTCGAAGCTTCATGGCGTTCATCCTTGTTGGCTGGCCTTGCGGCGGGCGGTGGCGGCGAGCAGCAGGCCGCCGGCAAACATCAGGCCCCAGGTGGCGGGCTCGGGCACGGCGCTGGTGACGGTGATGCGCGAGGCGGGCGCGCCGGTGAAGCCGGTGGTGACGGCCTGCCAGGCGCCGCCAGCGGTGTAGGCCCAGGCGGCGCTGGGCGTGTCGGTGCCGCTCTGCCACTGGCCGCCGAAGTCGTCGTCGGCGCGGGCCACCAGCCAGTAGCTGCCGGCGGCCAGGTTCCAGCCGGTGGGCGACAGCAGGGTGTTGGCGACCGGGTCGGTCAGATGGGTGCTGTAGAGCCAGCTGACACCGACGGGCACGCTGCCGCCGCGCGCCTGGATGCCGACCGTGACGCCACCGAAGCCGTCGATGGACGTCAGGATGGACTGGAGGGTGGCGGCGCTGGCGAGGTCGAACGCGACCGCCATGTGTTGGTCGGCGTTCAGCAGCGACGCATTGCCGAACGGGTCTTCACCGACGGGATAGGTGTCGACGACGACGGTGCCGGCGGCAACAGCGTGGGCAGCAAGGCCGGCGAACAGCAGCGCGGCGCAGGTCTTGGAAAGCAGATGGATCATGAGGTGTCTCCTCGGTGTTCAGGCGCGGCGGCGGCGGGCGATGGCGCCGACGACGCCGAGGCCGGCGATCAGCAGCGCATAGGTCTCGGGCTCGGGCACCGGCGCGGTGGTCAGCATGAACTGCACGTCGTCGATGTAGACGGCGTTGACGCGACCACCGATCTGCGCGCCAGCGGCGCTGGTCAGCTCGAAGAACAGCGAGGTTGCGCCTGCGGGAATGGCGGCGGCAGACAGGAAGCTGTACGGCGCCCAGTCGGCGCCGACGTTGAAGTGCTGGGCGACGGCGGTGACCGGTCCACCAGCGACGCCCATGTAGCGCAGCGTCAGGTAGAGGTCGCCCGTGGCGCTGGCGTCGCCCTTGGCCCAGAAGCTCAGCGTCGGTGTGTCGCCCACGTTGGCCGCCCCCAGCGGCGCAAGGCCGCCATGCCCCACCGAGTCCTGGAAGAGCACGGAGGCGCCATCGCCCTTGGGCACGGTCAGCAGCGCCGAGTGGCTGCCGCTGTGCGCGTCACTGGACCACTGGACCGGATTGCCGGTAGGCGCCGTCATCCAGCCGGCGGCGAGCCAGTTGCCGTCCGGAGGCGGCGCTTCAAAGCCGCCGTTGGCAATGCCGTTGGTCGTCGCCGCACCGGCCGTGCCGGCCAGCAGAAGGGTCGCGATGGCCGCATGGGCCTTCAGAGTCAGCATGTCGTCTCCTGGGTTCTACGTTGGGGATGCATCCCGAACGAGGCGGCGACGTACAGCTGCCGGGCGCCCGTTCGCACAAACTGAAAGCGCTTTCTGAAAGCGCTTTCAATGGCGACGGCGACCATAGGCCCGTGGCTGGCGGGCTGTCAATGCGGTGTGCCCTGAGCCAGCGCGCGAACGCCCGGTTCAGGGGACAGGGTCAGCCCGGATAGAACCGGCCGTGGAAGCCGTAAGGCACGGCATACGGCAGCCAGGCGCAGGCCAGCGGGCCGTCGGCCAGGCACAGCGCGTCGAACACGCTGAGGAAGCTGCGGCGGCGGCGCACGTCGTAGCCCATGCCGACGAGCCAGCCCTCCCCTTCCCTCGTGCTGCCGGGCTTGGGCACCAGCACATGCTCCTCGACGACGACGTCGTCGCCGAAGCTGAAGCGCTCGCGCGCGCCGGACTCGATGTCCAGCCGCATCAGCCCGTTGAAGCCCCAGCGCGCGCCGGTGTCCACGGCGGTGGGGTACCAGACGAAGCGGTGCCGCTGCGCGACGACGCGCGGGTCGACGACGGGAAACTCGACCGCCTCGCTGCGCGCTGCCACGTTCAAGCGGCCGGTCTGCAGATTGATCTCCAGCACGCGCGGCGTGGACACGTCCCGCGTCGTGCGCTCGCCGCGCATGATCTGCTCCGCCCCCGCGTTGAACTCCGGCAGCGGCACGCCCTGCACATAGTCCACGCGCAGCAGCCGACCGTCGTCCCAGGCGTTGCCGAAGTGGAAGACATGGCAGGCCGGCATCTCGAAGACGCGGCGCTTCGTGAAGTCCGCCTTGTCGACGATCAGCACGCGCGTCGGGTCGTTGGCGCCCCAGCGCATCGCCTCCAGCATGGACTGCCCAGCGCGCACGGCGGCCCAGTCCATCGTGACGGGCGCGAGCAGGAACACCAGGTGGCGCTGCGACACGGCGAAGTCATGCAGCATCGCCGGCGCGGCCACGTCCAGCATCGCGTGCCGCCGCACCTGGCCGTCGGCGCCGATCTCGTAGACCACCAGCCGGCCGTTGGCCATGCCGAAGTTCCACACCGTGCCGTCCGGCTCCACCTTGGGGTGCGCCGAGAACGGCATACCGCGCAGCTCCGGCGACCACGCCTTCACGCCGCGCGTGGCCAGCGTCGCCGGGTCCAGCTCGTAGGCGCTGCCGCCCTCCCACAGCGCGTACAGCGCATCGCCCTGCAGCAGCACGCTGGTGTTGGCCGCGTTGACGCTGTCGGGCCCGCGCACCGGACGCTCGGCGGGGATGGCGGTGCCGAAGGCCGGCAGCAGGAAGCGGCCGGCTTCCTGCTCGGCGCGGAACTTCTCGGTCTGCACGAAGCGCGCACGGTGGCTGGCGCGGCCGCCCTGCAGCGTCCACGACTGCAGCAGACCGTCGCCGTCGAACCAGTGCCGGTAGCGCCGGCCGGCGCGCTGCATCAGGCCGGGGCCGTTGCGGAAGTAGCGCCCGCTCAAGCTGGCGGGCAGGCGGCCTTCGATGGCGACATCGGTGGCGTCCAGCCCGTCGCCATCCAGGCCGCGCAGCGGCGCGAGCTCAGGCGCGGCGGCCGCGAACGCATCGGCCGGCAGGCCCAGCGCCAACACCTCGGGGCTGAGGCCACCGGCCAGCAGCGCGGCCAGCAGGGAACGGCGCGTCGTGTTCATGACCGGCCCCTCAGTTCAGGCGGATCTTGACCGTCGCGCCGGCCGCCGGCGTCAGCACCGCCTGCTCGAACTTCGGCGGGCCGAAGTTGCCGACGGCGTTGTTGGAGAAGCCGTAGGGCTCGGTCGGGATGCCCATGCCGTTCATGTCCAGCCGGCCGTTGGCATTGACGTCGTGGACGACGGTGAATGCCAGCGGTCCGTCGGGCAGGTCCTTCAGCACGACGGTCAGCTTGCCGCCGACCAGCGCGTCAGCGGGGAAGCGCCGGCCGCTGACGGGCTTGGTCAGCCAGTGGCCGGCCTCGGTGAACACGCCCACCAGCAGCGTCGAGCCGGCGGCGCGGCCGGCGTCCACGCCCTCCACTTCCAGCGTGATGTCCGCCGCGTGGCTGCACAGCGGCAGCAGCGCGGACAGGGCGGCGGTGGCCAGGGTCCATTTCTTCATCGCGATCTCCAGGTTCAGCGGTTGGGATGGGCTGAATGATGGAAACCGCGCCGCCGCGGCGCGAGCGCGCTGCGACGGGTGGCAAGCCGCGGGCGCCAACGGCGATGGCAGCCGCCGAGCGGGCCTTCGGCGACCGCGCGCCGTGTTCCGGGCCGAGCGCCGGGCCGCCCCCAAGCCGGCCCGGCTTGGCGATGTGCTTGCCGGTCGATCCGGCAAGCATCACCGTCCCCTTGGGGACCGACCACTCTGGCCCGCGTTCAGCGCGGCCAGATTGGGCGAGGGGCCGCTTTTAGCCGCGGCGGGTGCGCACAGCGGCAGCCAGCTCGCGCAGCAGCGGCTCGGTCTGGGCCCAGCCCAGACAGGCGTCGGTGATGGACACGCCGGGCTTCAGGTCGGCCCGGGTCTGGCCGTCGGCCAGGTCTTGCCGGCCCGGCTGCAGGTGGCTCTCGATCATCACGCCGGTGATGCGCGCATCGCCGCCGGCGATCTGGCCGGCCACGTCGCGGCCCACGTCCACCTGGCGCTCGTACTTCTTGCTGGAGTTCGCGTGCGAGAAGTCGATCATGACCTGCTCGCGCAGGCCCGAGGCCTTCAGCGCCTCGCAGGCCGCGTTGACCGACGCCGCGTCGTAGTTGGGCGCCTTGCCGCCCCGCAGGATGACGTGGCAGTCCTCGTTGCCACGGGTCTCGAAGATGGCCGCCGTGCCCATCTTGGTCATGCCCATGAAGGCATGCGCGCTGCTGGCGGCCAGCACGGCGTCGCTGGCGACCTTGATGCCGCCGTCGGTGCCGTTCTTGAAACCCACCGGGCAGGACAGGCCCGACGCCAGCTGGCGGTGGCTCTGGCTCTCGGTCGTGCGCGCGCCGATGGCGCCCCAGGCGATCAGGTCGGAGATGTACTGCGGCGACAGCAGGTCCAGGAACTCGGTGCCGGCCGGCAGGCCCAGCGCGGCCACGTCCAGCAGCAGCTGGCGCGCCAGGCGCAGGCCCTCGTTCATGTGGAAGCTGCCGTCCAGGCGCGGGTCGTTGATGTAGCCCTTCCAGCCCACCGTCGTGCGCGGCTTCTCGAAGTAGACGCGCATGACGATGAGCAGGTCCCGGCTCAGCTCGTCGCGGGCCACCAACAGCCGCCGCGCGTAGTCCATCGCCTGGTCGTGGTCATGGATGGAGCACGGGCCCACGATGACCAGCAGCCGGTCGTCGCGGCCGTGCAGCACGTCGCTGATCTCCTGGCGGGCGCGCTCCACCAGCTCCAGCGTCGGGTCGGGGATGGGCAGCTCTTCCAGCAGCAGCGCCGGGCTGATCAGCGCGCGCACGGCGCCGATGCGGGTGTCGTCGGTGCGCGTCGTGTCGCGCGTGGCATCGCGGGAACCGGCTTCGCGGTCGTGCGCAGGGTCGTCCAGGGGTTTCATGGGGCGGGCTCCAGGGAAGCCCGTGATTGTCACCGCTTGGCCGCCGCGAAGCACACGGCCAGCGCCGAGAGCCCAAAGCCGGCCAGCGCCAGCGGTGCCAGCCGCTCGCCCAGCAGCACGAAGCCCAGCAGCGCCGACACGCCGGGGATCAGGAAGAACAGCCGCGCCACCTGCCCGGCCTGGCCGCGCCGGATCATGAAGAACATCAGGCTGAAGGCGCCGATGGAGTTCACCAGGCCCAGCCACAGCCAGGCGCCGACGAGCTCGGGCGCCCAGTCGACGGCAAAGCCCTCGGCCGGCCCGGCGGCGGCCGCCACGGCCAGCGTCGACACCGCCATCTGGATGCCCGCGCCACTGCGCAGGTCCATGTGGGCGCAGAAGCGCTTCTGGTACAGCGTGCCGGCCACCAGGCCCAGCAGGCCCAGGCCCGCGGCGGCATAGGCCGGCCAGGCGCCGTCCAGCGGCTTGTCGGCGATGACCAGCGCCACGCCGCCCAGCCCGCCGGCCAGGCCCAGCAGTTGCCAGCGGCTGACGCGCTCGGCCAGCCACAGGTGGGCGCCCAGTGCCGTCGCCAGCGGCATCAGCCCGATCAGCAGCCCGGCCACGCCGGCGCTCAGCCCCCACTGCAGCGCGAAGTAGATGCAGGAGAAATGCAGCACCTGCATCAGCAGGCCGACGACGGCCAGGTGGCCCCAGCCCCGCGCGCGGCTGGGCCACGGCGCGCCGGTGACGGCGGCGACGGTCAGCAGCACGACCGCCGCAAGCCCGAAGCGCAGCGTCAGCAGCGTCAGCGGCCCCGTGTGCGGCAGCGCCAGCCTACCGGCCACGTAGCCGCTGCTCCATAGCAGGATGAACAGCAGCGGCAGGCTGGATGCGGCGATGGCGGCCAGCAGCTGATCCCACCGGCTGGGCCGGAAGGATTGCGCCAGGCAGGGTGACAAGGTGGTGGACATGACGGCTCCTGGGACAGACAGGCCTGGACTCTAGAAACGCCGCTTCCGAGACACAATCCAGCGAAAAGTCGATTCAGAGTTTCCAAACGGAGCACAGTCGCGATGGGCCGCCTCGAAGACCTGCAAGCCTTTGCCCGCGTCGTCGACGCGCGCGGTTTCTCCGGCGCCGCGCGGCTGCTGGGCACCACCAAGTCCGCCGTCAGCAAGCAGGTGGTGCGGCTGGAGGACCAGCTCGGCACCCGGCTGCTGCACCGCACGACCCGCAGCGTCAGCCCCACGGCCGAGGGCCGCGCCGTCTACGAGCGCGCGCTGCGGCTGCTGGACGACGCGCTGGCGCTGGAGACCGAGCTGGCCGGCCGCCGCGACGAGCCGCGCGGCGTGCTGCGGCTGTCGGTGTCCACGGCGTTCGGCAACCTGCAGTTCACGGCGCTGATGACCGAGTTCTGCGCGCGCTACCCGCAGATCGACGTCGTGCTGGGGCTCAACGACCGCTACGTCGACCTGGCCGAGGAAGGCTTCGACGTCGTGCTGCGGCTGACGCGCCAGCCATCCGACGGGTTGGTCGCGCGGCGGCTGGCGGCCATCCGCTTCGTGCTGTGCGCGGCGCCGGCCTACCTCGCCGCCCACGGCGAGCCGCAGTCGGTGGACGACATCGCCCGCCACCGCTGCCTGCGCTTCGGCTACCTGCAGTCGCCCGACCGCTGGCGCTTCCGCCATGCCGACCTGGGCGAGGTGGACGTGGAGACCCGCGGCGCGCTGCGCTTCGAGAGCGGGCTGACGGCCAACAGCAGCGAGAGCCTGCGCGTGGCCGCGCTGGCCGGTATGGGCCTGGCCGTGCTGCCCACCTACGCCATCGGCGCCGACCTGCGCGCCGGCCGTCTGCAGGCCGTGCTGCCCGGCTGGCAGCCCGTCGGTGGCCTGGCCGATGCGGACACGCTGTACGCCGTCTACCTGCCCAACCGTCATCAGGCGCCCAAGGTGCGGGCGCTGATCGACTTCATGCTGGAGAAGATGGGCGACGTGCCGCCGTGGGATCGACCCGACGAGGCGCCCTGAGACAATCACGGGCTATGTCGCTGATCCCCTACGCCCTCGCCCGCCCCTTCCTGTTCGGCCTGGATGCCGAACACGCGCACGAACTGACGCTGAACAGCATCGCCCGGCTGCAGAACACGCCCGCGCAGGCGCTGTGGTGCGGCGAGCGCGTCAGCGACCCGGTGACGCTGGCCGGCCTGCGCTTCCCGAACCGCATCGGCCTGGCCGCCGGCCTGGACAAGAACGGCCGCTGCATCGACGGCCTGGGGGCGATGGGCTTCGGCTTCATCGAAGTGGGCACCGTGACGCCCAAGGGCCAGCCCGGCAACGACAAGCCGCGCATGTTCCGCCTGCCCGAGGCGAACGCGCTGATCAACCGCCTGGGCTTCAACAACGAGGGCCTGCAGAGCTTCATCGCCAACGTGAAGCGGGCGCACAGCTTCCGCAAGGCCGGCGGCATCCTGGGCCTGAACATCGGCAAGAACGCCGCCACGCCCATCGAGAACGCGGCCGACGACTACCTGCTCGGCCTGGACGGCGTGTTCCCCCACGCCGACTACATCACCGTCAACATCTCCAGCCCCAACACCAAGAACCTGCGCGCGCTGCAGAGCGACGAGGCGCTGGACGCGCTGCTGGGCGCGCTGCAGGAACGCAAGCTCAAGCTGCAGGGCCAGAGCGGCCGCCAGGTGCCGATGTTCGTGAAGATCGCGCCCGACCTGGAGGAAGACCAGGTCGCCGTCATCGCACAGACGCTGAAGGCCAACGGCATCGACGGCGTCATCGCGACCAACACCACCATCGCGCGGGACAAGGTGCAGGGCCTGGCCCACGCGAACGAAGCGGGCGGCCTGTCCGGTGCGCCCGTGTTCGAGGCCAGCAACCGCGTCATCCGCCTGTTGCGCGCGGCGCTGCCGGCGGGCTACCCCATCATCGGCGTCGGTGGCGTGCTCAGCGGCGACGACGCGCGCGCCAAGATCGCCGCCGGCGCCGACCTCGTGCAGGTCTATACCGGCCTGATCTACAAGGGCCCGGCGCTGGTCAGCGACTGCGCCCGCGCGCTGGCCCGGCGCTGAAGGCACACACCATGCGCGTCGCTGCGCTCGCCCTCAGTGGCCTGCTGCTGGCCGGCTGCGCCACCGCGCCGAGGCTGGAGGCGGGCATCAGCCGCAGCGAGGATGTGCTGGCGGCCTACGGCCAGCCACGGCGGATCTGGCCCGAGGCCGACGGCGGCCGCACGCTGGAATATTCCAGCCAGCCCATGGGCCGGCACTGCCTCATGGTGCGGCTGGACGCCAGCGGCCGGGTGGTCAGCCTCGAAGACGGGCTGTCGGCCGCCAGCCGCGCCCGCATCGAGCCGGGCATGACGCCCGAGCAGGTCAGCCGCATCCTCGGCACGGAGCGCAGCCGCGTGTTCTTCCGCCTCAGCGGCGAGGACGTGTGGGACTGGACCGTCGAGCCGGACCAGATCGGCTACGGCCTGCGCTTCAACGTCCACTTCAAGGACGGCCGCGTCGTGCGCACCAGCCAGAGCATGGTGTTCCCCAACCGCCGCTTCCCCGGCCTGGACGACTGACGCCCCAAGAAAAAACGCCCCGGCGCTTGCGGCACCGAGGCGATTCAGACAGACGTTCACTCGCGGGGTCGAAGACCCCGCAGACCCGCAAGGATCAGTCGTTGCGACGACGGCGCGAGGCCACGAAGCCGATGATGCCCAGGCCAGCGCCCAGCAGGGCATAGGTTTCGGGTTCCGGCACGGCGGCAACGGCCGTGGAGGTCAGCGTGAAGCTGCTGGGCTTGGCGCTACCGACCAGGTAGTAGTAGCTGCCGGTGCCCAGCGTGAAGGAATCGGAGTTGCTGTAGGTCTTGCCACCAACACCCCAGCTCCAGACCAGCGTGTCGTCGGACTTGTACAGACCAACCGAACCGACGGCGCCGAAAGCAGCGAAGGTCGTGGTGATGTCATAAGCGCCGGTCAGGTCGAAGTCATACGCCTTGAAACCGGAAAAGCCGGTCTCAACCGCGACTTCGAACGAGTCGTGTGCGCCACCAAAGGTGTCGACGAGGGTCGTGGCTTGCGCGCCAGTCACACCCATTGCCACCAGGGAGGCGGCGGCCAGCATTTTCAGTTTCATCAAAAGCTCCTTGATTGAGCGGTGAAGGGAAGACAACCGCCTAGAAATAATTGTGCACTGCAACCAAGAACTGAGAACTAGTGCACGGCCCCAAGCACTAGGGGGAGACCCCCTCGAATGAGTACCCAGTTGTAAATGGTGGGAACCCTTGGTCATTTCGGCACTGCTTTGAGACAGTTTCACCAACATGGTGCAAAGATTTCCCGATTCAGGGGTCTGGTTCAGGCAACAGTGAGTCGCAGAACTTTCTGAAGCCCCTCCACCGGTCGGCCTTTGCGGGCACGCTTGGCAGCGTAAGACGCCAATCCCTGGTTCTTCAACACCTCTTCGCGGGGTTTGCCGCCCCGGCCGCTGCCTTCCACGCGCAGTTGCTGCGTGAAACAGGCCAGCGACAGCACGGTGTCCTTGTCTTCCAGGTCCATCAGCATCAAGCCCTTGCCGCCCTTGGGCTGGTGCTTGAGTTCGTCCAGCGGGAAGGTCAGCAGCCGGCCCTGCGCGCTGAGCACGCCCAGCTGCAGCGCCACGGCGTCGCCCGGCACGGCGGCCAGCAGCGGTACCTCGCCCTCATCCAGCGCCAGGAAGGTCTTGCCGGCCTTCTGGCGGCCGACCAGGTCGCCGATCTGGGCGATCAGGCCGTAGCCGGTCGAGCCCGCAAAGACCAGGCGCTGCGTCGGCGCGCCGGCAATGTAGTGCGCGATCTGCGTGCCGCTTTCCAGCTCGATCATGGTCGTGATGGGCTGGCCGTCGCCGCGGCCGCCGGGCAGCGTCGCGACGGACACGGAATAGACGCGCCCGTTGCTGCCCACGACGATGAGGGGATCGACGCTGCGGCAGCGGAACGCGCCCCACAGGCCGTCACCGGCCTTGAAGGTCTGCGCAGCGATGTCGACCTCGTGGCCCTTGAGCGCCCGCACCCAGCCCTTCTGGCTGACGATGACGGTGACGGGCTCGTCGACGATCTTCACCTCGGCGACGACGCGCTTCTCGGCCTGGATCAGTGTGCGGCGGTCGTCGCCGTACTGCTTGGCGTCGGCCTCGATCTCCTTGATGACTGTGCGGCGCAGCGCGCTGGTGCTGCCAAGGATGTCCTCCAGCTTGGCGCGCTCATCGCGCAGCTTGGCCAGGTCCTGCTCGATCTTGATGGCTTCCAGCCGCGCCAGCTGGCGCAGACGGATTTCGAGGATGTCCTCGGCCTGGCGATCGCTGAGGTTGAAGCGGGCGATCAGCGCTTCCTTGGGCTCGTCCGACTCGCGGATGATGCGGATCACCTCGTCGATGTTCAGCAGCACCAGCTGGCGGCCTTCGAGCACGTGGATGCGCTCGTTGACCTTGGCCAGGCGGTGCTCTGTGCGGCGGCGCACCGTCGTCTGGCGGAAGCCCACCCACTCGGTCAGCACCTGGCGCAGGCTCTTCTGCGTCGGCCGGCCATCGTCGCCGATCATGGTCAGGTTGACCGGCGCGCTGCTTTCCAGGCTGGTGTGGGCCAGCAGCGCGTTGATCAGCTCTTGCTGACTCACTGTCCGGCTCTTCGGCTCGAAAACAATGCGCACCGCGGCGTCCTTGTCGGACTCATCGCGCTCCGTATCCAGCAACGCCTGGAAGACAGCCTTGAGCTGGAGTTGCTCCGGCGTCAACGTCTTCTTGCCAAGCTTGACCTTCGGATTCAGAAGTTCATCAACTTCTTCCAGAACCTTTTGAGCACTGACACCGTGCGGCAGTTCAGTGACGACCAGCTGCCACTGACCGCGGGCCAGGTCCTCGATCTTCCAGCGCGCCCGCACCTTGAGGCTGCCGCGGCCGGACGTGTACGCGGCGCGGATTTCCTCCGGCGCGCTGATGAGCTGGCCGCCACCGGGGAAATCGGGACCGGGCAGCAGCTCGAACAGCGCGTCGTCGGAAAGCTGGTCGTCCTTCAGCAGCGCGACGGCGGCCGCGGCCACCTCGCGCAGGTTGTGGCTGGGGATCTCCGTCGCCAGGCCCACGGCGATGCCGCTGGCGCCGTTCAGCAGCGCGAACGGCAGCCGCGCCGGCAGTTCGACGGGCTCCTGCGTCGTGCCGTCGTAGTTGGGGCGGAAATCCACCGTGCCTTCGTCGATCTCGTCGAGCACGAGGCGGGCGATGGGGGCCAGGCGCGCTTCCGTGTACCGCATCGCCGCGGCGCCGTCGCCATCGCGGCTGCCGAAGTTGCCGTGGCCGTCGATCAGCGGGTAGCGCAGCGAGAAGTCCTGAGCCATGCGCACCAGCGCGTCGTAGACCGACTGGTCGCCATGCGGGTGGAAGCTGCCCAGCACGTCGCCGACAACCTTGGCGCCCTTGACGGGCTTGGCGCCGGAGTTGCCGCTCCAGCCCAGGCCCAGCCGGTGCATGGAATACAGGATGCGGCGCTGCACGGGCTTCTGGCCGTCGGCATAGGACGGCAGCGCACGGCCCTTGACGACGCTGAGCGCGTACTCGAGATACGCCTGCTGCGCGTAGGCGGCCAGCGTCAGCGCGCTGGGGTCGTCCTCGCCGCCGCTGCCGTTGCCGTTGGGGCCGCCGTCGTTGGGGCCGTTGAAGTCGATGGTGGTCTGTTCGGAACTCATGGATGCAAGGTCACACGCTGCGCACGGGCCGGCTGGCTCTGCTGCAGCAAGGCCCAGTACAGCTCGAGGACGAGATGCACATGGGCCTGGGTTTCTTCGATGTCGGGCACGCGGTTGCCGGCGCGGCGCACGGCGCCCTCACCGGCATTCCAGGCGGCCAGCGCGGCGTCGATGCGGCCGAAGCGACGCATCAGGTCGGCCAGCATGCGCGCACCGGTATGGATGTTGATGCGCGGCTCGATGAGCCGCGCAGCGTCGGCCGGCGTCGCGTAGCGGCTGGCCGTCTCGGGGGTGATCTGCATCAGGCCGGTGGCGCCGCGCGGCGACACGGCGTTGCGCTGGTAGCCGGACTCGACGGCGATGACGGCCTTCAGCAGGTCAGCGTCCACGCCATGCTTCTCGGCCGCCTCGCGCACCCAGGGCTGCACGGCCTTGACCTCGGGAGCAATGTCCAGCCAGTTCAGCAGCGCGAGGCCGGCGTCGGTCTTGCCTGGCACACGCTGCATGCCGACATTGCCAAGCACGGGCGTGAAGCGCGCATCCAGCTTGCGAGAGGCGAAATGGGCCACGCCGCTGGCATCGACAAAGCCCCACAGCTCCGCACGCGCGGGCAGCACGACGGCCAGCAGCAGCAAGGTCAGCCAGCGCGTCATGCGGACTCCAGCCCCAGCGCGACACGCGCCTGGTACTCGCGGTCCAGCAGCGACATGACGACCAGCGAGTCGTAGCCGTCGGCGCCCTCGCCCGTCACCCGCACGCTCTCGCGCAGCCGGCCTTCCTCGACGAAGCCTTCGCTCTGGTAGAGCTGCAGCGCACGGGTGTTGAGCGCCTTCACGTCCAGCCAGAAGCGATGCGCCTTCAACTGGGCGAACGCCATGGCCTTGAGCTGTCGCACCGCCGCGCGGCCCAGGCCGCGGCCCTTGGCTTGCAGCACCAGGCGCTTGAGCTCCACCGAGCCGTTGGGGTTGCGGCAGCCCTGCAGGATGACGAAGCCGATGCGTTCGAGCTGGTCGCCCTCTTCGACGATGAAGTGCCGCGAATCGGGAAAGCGGATTGCGCCCTCGTGCTGCGTGCGCTCCCACGGCGTGATGAAAGGCAGGTTGGCCCCGTCGCGCTCGACCGAAACGACCCAGTCGAGATCCGACAGCATGGTGGGGCGAAGGCGCAGAGCGGTCATGCGGCCTCGAAGGGGTTGACGAGGCGCAGGCCGTCGAACGCGCGGCCGTGCTGCATGTCCTCGGTGTAGAGCGTGTGCGCGCCTGCCCGCTGCGCGGCGGCGACGATCAGCGCGTCGTACCAGGACAGCTGGTGCAGCCGCGCCAGCAGCAGCGCCTCCTGGTGCATCAGCAGGTCCAGCGGCACGACCTCGCAGTGCGCATGCACGACGGCCAGCACCGTCTCCACCGAATCCCAGTCGAAGCGCGACTTCCTGCGCAGCACCGACACCAGCTCGTTGAGCACCTGCACGCTGACAACGCCGCCCTCGCGCAGCAGCGCACCCGCGCGCGCCGAGCGCTGCGGGTCGGCGGAGGCGATGTAGACCAGCACGTTGGTGTCGAAGAACACCGCCGGTGACAGCGATGGCTTCACCGGCCGTTCGCCTCGTCGCGGTCGCGCGCATTGGCCTCGTCGCGGTCGAAGCGGAAATCCGCCGGCAGCTTCTCGCGCAGCGCATGCAGCCGCGCCCACAGCTCGTCGGTGCCCGGCGCGCGCTGCAGCGTCAGCTGGCCGTCGGCGGCCTTGATCTGCACCTCGTCGCCCTCCTGCAGGCCCAGGGCTTCCACCACCGCCGCCGGCAGGCGCACGGCCAGGCTGTTGCCCCACTTCGCGACCTTCATGTCGACCCCTTGATATACATATTCTTATTGTATATCCAGGTCGTCAAATGTCGATCTCGACCGTGTCGCCGTGCAGCTCCATCAGCTCGCGGCGCGACGAAGCCTCGCCCTTGCCCATCAGCTTGTTGAAGGCGTCCACGGTGGCGGCGAAGTCGAACTGCCCGTAGGCCACGCGCGACAGGCGGCGGGTCTCGGGATTCAGCGTCGTGTCCCACAGCTGCTCGGCGCTCATTTCACCCAGGCCCTTGAAGCGGCTGATGCTCCACGAGCCCTCGCGGGCGCCTTCCTTGCGCAGCTTGTCCAGCGTCGCGGTCAGCTCGCCGTCGTCCAGCGCGTACAGCTTGGCCGCCGGCTTCTTGCCGCGCGCCGGCGCGTCCACGCGGTACAGCGGCGGGCGGGCGACGAACACGTGGCCGGTCTCGACCAGCTTGGGGAAGTGGCGGAAGAACAGCGTCAACAGCAGCACCTGGATGTGCGAGCCGTCGACGTCGGCGTCCGACAGGATGCAGACCTTGCCGTAGCGCAGGCCGGACAAGTCCGGCGTGTCGTTGGGGCCGTGCGGGTCCACGCCCAGCGCGACCGAGATGTCGTGGATCTCGTTGTTCTTGAACAGCAGGTCGCGCTCGACCTCCCAGGCGTTCAACACCTTGCCGCGCAGCGGCAGGATGGCTTGCGTCTCCTTGTCGCGGCCCATCTTGGCACTGCCGCCGGCCGAGTCACCCTCGACGAGGAACACCTCGTTCAGCGACAGGTCGCGGCTTTCGCAGTCGGTCAGCTTGCCGGGCAGCACGGCCACGCCGGAGC
>JAYSCT010000028.1:0-39560 GCA_041914785.1 Roseateles sp. | reverse complement strand
CGTCAACCGCTCACGATAGTTGTCGCTGAGCGCTCAAGATAATTGTCGGCCGCCAAACCAAGTCTCCTTCTCGGAGCTTCGTACGTCTGTAGGCGTTGCTGATTTCCTTTGACGTGGTGATCAGGTCGTCGAGTTGAACCTTTCCATCTTGAATGTCCACTACTCGGAGACAAGGGACGCCGTTCTGGACGCGGGGCCCCGTTTGAACGATGCCGTAGCTGATCGGTCGCTCCGGGTCGGTGATTTCGTCTAGCCGAACGATTGACCAATCGAAGGGGGTTGGCCCGACCTCAGTTTCTTGCAGTCGGATCGGCAAATAGCGTGCGTCGGGCTCTCTCACTTCCATGCGAACCCCATCTTCGCCAGATGCCCTGCCACTCGCGCCTCCAGGTCATCCACCTGCTGCGCCAGCTCAGGCATCGTCCGCCCATAGCGCTCCGCGAGTTCCTTCACCCGCCCGGTCAGCGCCTGGCTCACGCGGTCCAGCTCGCCGTGCACGGCCGCATCCAGCGCGGCCATCCACTTGTGATCCACCACCAGGGCCTTTACTTCGTCGGGCGTCAGCGAGGGGTAGCGGGCCAGGGCCTTGGCGTCCAGCTCGGCGTCCAGGGTCTTGATGCGCTTCTTGAGCTCGGCCGAATGTTTAGATAGACGTCTCCACTGCTTGAGCACGTCCAGTTCTTCGGACACGTCGGTGATGACCATGTGCGTCAGTTCCCAGATGCGCGACTTCACTTCCTTGTCGTTGATCTTGTCGAAGCCACTGAACACGGCATCGTCACCGCTGTGCTCCTCTTCCAGCTCGGTCTGCGCAGCCTGCGTACTTTCCAGCTCGGCGCTCAATCGGTCCAGCTCAGCCTGTTCGGCGGCAAAGTGGTGCTGTACCAGCAGCGCCTTGGGCACCAGGTCGCAGGCCCAGCCTTTGTCGACCGTCTTGCCCGGTGAGCCGTCCTTGTTCTTCTTGGTCTCCAGCACGCGGTAGGTCGTGGCCTTCCAGCCGTCTTCGGCGATCAGGTAGGCGTCGTCCTGCATGGTCTCGGCCCAGTAGTCCATCAGGTGTTGGTAGACGGCGTAGGGGTCGATCAGCTTCTCTGCGGTGGGCTGGTGCTCGGCGCCACCTCGACGGGGATGAACTGCCGCGGCGGCGCTGACGGCGCGATGGCCGCCAGCTTGCGAGTCACCGTTCGGGGCGCGGCCAACCCGGTGCGCTTGATGCCGTGGCCTACCAGCCACTTGCGCAGAAGGTTGATGTTCAGACCGTGGGCCAGCGCGATGGCCGCCACCGAAGCGCCAGGCTGCTGGCACTCGGCCAGAACCTGCGCCTTGAACTCGGCGCTGTGCACGCGCCTCTTGGATCTGGGTTGCATAGGTGCCCACCTATTGGAATTGGTGGGCACCATCGTCACGGGCGCATCAGCGCTGTTCAAGATGGGATCGCTGGACGCTCACTGTAAAGCGTCCTGGCTCTGGTGTGCAAGCACCGCTATGCCAGACGTCGAGTCGCCTTTCTGGGTCGATCTGAAGCGGTCGCTGGACCTCGGAACGGTCACTCAGATGTATTGAGCATGGGCATCGTCATCGAACACCTGGTCTAACCGTCGGATCGGTCGGCCCGAGCTTGAGCTAACCGGGGGCTGGATGACCGGAACGGTCAAGACCGCTCGCACGACGTGTGGTGCCGACCGACCGAGATCGCTGCAAAGCCGCCGGCCGCGGTGCGCCGACATCTACCAGGCTCGGTCCATCCAGCGATAGGGCACTCAAACGCGAGCTGGTGAGCTGCCTGCAGATGGGACGCGCATAGCGCGCCCGCGGGCCAGGTCATCGAACCGGCAACACCCCAGACTACTTCGACCTAGCTATCGCCGTTTCCGCGACTTCCCCCAGAAACCGCGCAGGATCGTTCGTCGCCAGTTGACCCAGACCGGTTGGGACATTTGCCGGGTTGGAGGTGTAGAAGATGACCGGCGCGTCATACCCAATTGCCATCATCGTTCGTGCCAGATCGCCCCCGGTTTCCTGCAGCGGCGCAGCACGGTTGAAATCAGAGATGACCAGTTCAAAGTCCTTCCGGTTGATGGCATCTAGTGCCTCCGCGTTGTTCATCGCGATCGTGATCTCCACACCGACATCGCTCAGTATCTTTCGCAGGTAGAAGTTGTTCTTCGGCTCGTCATCAACCCATAGGACCTTCATGCCCTTCAGAAGCGGAGCTGCAAGCTTTAGCTTTCTGAACGGAACATCCATCCAGCCTGCCCTCCGCGAGTCATCGCCTTTTCCCTTGGCGGCCTCCTGGAGCCGCTTGTCGAACTCGCCCTTCTCAAGCTTGAAGCCGAACAGTTCAACTTTCGACGCATTCTTCAGAAACTCGGAGACCTCGACTTTGAAGATGAGAAGCGCTGAGATCACTACCAGCGTTGGCAAGTACTTGGCAATCAACTCAAACACCGGTATCACGCTGTCGAAACGCCGCGGTGGCGCCGTAGGTGCGCTCACTGCCGGTGCATGAGAGATAAAGATTCGGATCGGGGCTGAGGTCGTTCCCTCATCGGCCGGCGACTGGGCATCTGACATTTGGATCTCCAACTGGATCGTTGTTGTGATGGCACCGGCCCGAGATGCTGAAAGCACGGGACCCCCGGCATCTCCGACAAGCGATCTTTTGAAGTCTGCCTGTCATGCGATCAAGTCCGGACCCTCGACCTCCTGCATCCTGATGAGATTTCGCGGCTTCACAGCGAGGGAAATTCACCCGTGTGAGAGGGCAGCCGTCTTTTCCGCTGGCGCAGAAGCGATCCTCCGATGGCGGCTTTGCCGCAGGAACCATGCGTTCGACTTTTTGCCGCGACCGACGGCAACCGCTGCAGAGCAGACGCCTGCAACGGGTCGGCATCTTCTCAACTCCCAGGCCGATTGATCAGCGCCGACAGTTGGCAGGACTGTGCTCGATTTCGTGGAGGAAGGCCCGATGTTGGGCCTGCCGGATGTTGGACGCAATCGCTTCGGCAAGTGCAGACGCTTCCGCATCGAAGAGCCACCAGTTCGAGGTGGATTTTTGATGCCTGTCCAGATAGAACCCGTCCTCCAGTTCCTTGATCAATGGGTGAGGGCGCAGCAAATCAAGCGTCGGAAGGATGGACTTGCGACCCAGTCTTGCGAATTCCGCCAGCTGACCGGTCCTGGCTGTTTTCCGCATGCAATCAAGTACATCTAGGTAGTGGACATTGCCATCAGCGACCCTTTCAGCCCTGGGCTGAACCTCAGCTTGCCGCACTGTGCCGACCAGCTCCCATGTCCAGGCATATTGGGGGCAATCGAGCCAGCGGCGAAATGTTGTCCGACGCTCGCCAAGCCAGTTGTGGAAGGCTTGCGGAAGCGGCCTTCTCCTGCCTAAGTCGAGTGGTCGCGTAAGGCATGGGTCGAACCCGACCCCCGTGATCTGCAGTTGGGCGTCTGTGGCCCAAAGCGCGTGGATCAGCGCATATCCCGTGGATGGCAAGCATCCTAGGTCGCGTGTCTGCAGGGGGAGCCCCAGGTTGACGCGTTCCTCCAGTGCGTTCAGCCCAGAGGTGCCGTTTGCTGATTCGATCTTCAACCGAGTACGACTGTCCGCGTCCCTGACCATGCGCACGTTGATGTCGAGGTCCGGATCGAGGCCAACAGTTTCAGCATTGAAGCGAAACCTCAGCAGGCACCCCAGGGCGGCACTTGGATCCGCGTGGCCGTTTCCAATCACGGCGATCCGACCTTGCGGCAGTTGCACTGGATCGGTCGGTGCGCTTTCGGCTATTTTGGCCACTTGCTAATCATGCCTTCGACGTTGATTCTTGGGAGATGCCTGCTTGCTCCAGCATCCAGCCTTCAATCTGGTCATGCCACTTGCGCAGTAAGTCCAGGGGCCTCCGGCGATAGTGCTTCTCAGCGATCGCGGAGGGTTTGTGCCCCTGAATTTGGGCGACCACGCCAACCGGTACTTCGCACCACTCGGACAGCGTGCCAAACGACCGACGCAGGCCGTGGAGCGTGACGTGGGGTAAGTCCGCTGCTCGAAGTGCCTTGACATGACTGATCCGAGGCTCTGCGATTTTCCCGTCTTCGGAGCTGAGACTCGGGAAGACCCAAGGCGATGGTGCCCATTCAATCCCTCGTGCCTTGAGCACTGCAAGCCGGCGCTTGCTCGGTGGAATCTCGTTGCGTCGCTTCAGCTCGGCCAAGAGCCCTGCGTAGTAAGGGGGGATCGGAACTGTTCGTCCGCCCGTGCCCTCAACCTTGTCATCAAGGGTCATGCTGCGCCACTTGAGATCGATGTCGCCGTCCCATCGAACCGACGCGAGTTCCTCGCGCCGCGGGCCCATGATTAGCAATCCCTGCAGATAGACGGAATGGACGAAGTTCGGCAAGGAGCGGACTGCCGCGAACCATGCAGGCAACTGCTCGCGCTGCAGCGAGTCCCCTTCCTTCGCTCGAACGCGAGGGACGACATCCTTGACGTCTCGAGCCTTATAGGCGTTCTCGGGAATGACGCCACGATAGGACGGGGTGTCGCCGCACCAGCGGATGAACGCTCGCAGCAGCCTAAAGGACAGGGCGGCCATGGTCGGCCGCTCCGCTGCTTGCTGTGTGAGCCAGGCCGCGATCCGTTCACCACTCAGGTCGGAAAGCTTGACCGGCCGGAGCGATGCGAGCGGCCCAGGTTGCGTGAGCCCCTTGCCCCGTTTTTTGGGCTTGCCGCCTTCGTCTGAATGCTGCAGGTGGTCCTGGTGATGGCGCTCGCTCCAGGCGGGCTTCCGAGCGGTGACGTATTCGTCCCAGGCCTCGCCGAACGAAACATCACGTCGCTTGGCTTCTGCCTGGCGTGCAGCATGCGCGACTTGCTGTTCAGCGCGGTGTTCCCGCGGATCGATGCCGCTGTCGATCAACCCGCGCAGGCGATTGGCCTCCGCGCGGGCCTTCCCGAGCTCCCAAGATCGGATGTCTCCAATCGTTGTACGGACTGTCTTCCCGAAGAGGCGCGCCTCGAAGATGTAAGCCTTCGCCCCCGCCGACGTCGCGCGTAGCCCAAAGCCGGGAGTTTTCGCATCCCAGTAGATCGACTGCTGCTTGCCCGGTTCGCAGGCAAGTCCCTCGACCCGCGCGACTGTGAATCCTTGTTTCGTCATGACTTCTCGATGGCTGGCGCCTCGAGAACTGAGTCGCCCGTGTAGGCGTCATGTAGGCGCCGTGTAGGCAAATTGTAGGAATTCCGATGCGTTCAGGTCAACGGCTGTTTTGAGTTGAATTCCTGAAAAACCCTTATGTTTCAATTGGTTGGAATTGCATTTCAATGCCAGTCAACATTCCTCAATGTGGTGCTTGCTCGGACTCTTAATCCGTTGGTCGTAGGTTCGAATCCTACAGGGCCACCAACAATTCGCAGCGGCGACAAGGACTTCGGTACTTGTCGCCGTTTTGCTTTTTGAGCGCTCCGCGCATCGTTTTCATGGCAGGGCGCCCTGCGCGGGCGCGGCGGCGGCTGAGCCCGGCTGCGGCAGGTCCACTGCAACCGGGTGCGCAGGGCGGTCGGCCCGCGTCAGGGCAGCGGGCGGATGCTGCCGCCCAGGCTGCCTGGCGGGTGATGCTCGTTAAACAGCTGCCAGGTGCGCCCGGCGCGGGCGGCCTGCGTGAAGGCCTGGCGCAGCGTGCGCCGGTCGGTGTCGACGAGACGGCGCGACAGGTAGACGCCGCTGGCGTTCCAGCCCAGTTCCTCCAGCGGCTCCACGCGCAGCCGTTTCAGCAGCGGCGACAGTTCAGGTTCCGACACCAGCGTGCCGACGAGGATGGACGCCGTCATGATGGTGGCCGGCGCCAGGCCCAGCCGCAGCGCGCGGGCCACGCCGACCGCGTCGGCCTCCTCGACGAGGCGCTGGCGCTGGCGCAGCGTCGCGATGGCCGCGTCGTAGGCGGCGCCGAACGAGAAACCGCGCACGACGACGAGCTTGTAGTCCGGCAGCGCCATCAGCTCCGCGAGCGAGCGCGGCACGCTGGCGTCGCCGTCCAGCGTCAGCAGGCTGGCGCGAACCTGGATCAGCGGCACGAACTCCGCCGCGGCGTCCCGCGCCGGCGTGGCAGAGGCGGGAATGAGCACGTCGGCCTGCCCGGCGTCGAACATCGATTGCAGCCGGGCGCGGGGCACCTGCTGCATCGACAGCTGGCAGTGGGTGCCCGCGGCGACCTCGCGCAGCAGCGTCGGGTAGACGCCCTGCGCACGGCCTTGCTCGAAGCGCACGCTGGCGCCGATGTTGGCCAGGGGCACGTCGATGACGCGCGTGCAACTTGCCTGGGCGGCGCCCGCGGCCAGCAGCCCCAGCGCCCACACGCCTGATCGCGTCGTTGCGTTCATGCCCCTCGGTCCCAACCTGTTTTGGGTCCATTGTGGCGCTGCGGCAGCCGGCGCTCCATCCCGTCGAATACCAGTTGCACCACCACCGCCAGGGCGGCGGCCGGCAGCGCGCCGGCCAGCATCAGCGCGCTGTCGTTGACGGCCAGCCCGGCGACGATGCGCTCGCCCAGCCCGCCCGCGCCCACGAAGGCCGCCACGGTGGCCGTGCCCACGTTGGTGACGGCGGCCGTCTTCACGCCGGCCATCAACGTGGGCCGTGCCAGCGGCAGCTCGATGACGCGCAGCGTCTGGCCGCGTGTCAGGCCCAGCGCCAGCGCGGCCTGCGTGAGGCCGGCCGGCACGCCCTGCAGGCCGGCGTGCGTGTTGCGCACGATGGGCAGCAGCGCATAGACGAACAGCGCCAGCAGCGCCGGCACAAAGCCGATGCGGCCCAGCAGCGCAATCAGGAAGGCCAGCAGCGCCAGCGACGGCAGCGTCTGCAGCAGGCCGACCGCGGCCATCACCGGCGTCGCCAGCCGCGGCCGGCGGTGGGCGGCGATGCCCAGCGGCACGGCCAGCGCCACGGCCAGCAGCACCGAGCCCAGCACCAGCGCCAGGTGCTGGGCCAGCAACCGCGGCAGGTCGGGCGCCAGCAGCCGCGCCGCCAGGCTCTGTGCCGGTGTGGCGGCGGGCGCGGGGTGCAGAAAGCCGCGTGCCACCTCGGGGAAGGGACGCCCCTCCAGCTCGGCCGCTGCGTTGAGCTGGATCATGCGCGCCTGCGGCAGGCGGCCTGCCAACGCCTGCAGCGGCTGCTCGTCCACCGACGCGCGCATCAGCAGCACGGCGTCGTAGCGCGGGAAGAAGCTCCGGTCGTCGCGCAGCACGCGCACCGGCTGGCGGGCCAGCTGCGCGTCCGTCGTGTAGACGTCGATGAGGTCCACCTGCCCGCCGGCCAGCGCCGGGTAGGCCAGGCCGTGGTCCAGCCCCGCACCGGCCTCCAGCGCCAGGCCGTAGGCGCCGCAGGGCCGGCCAGCCATCGGCGCGGGCGATGAACTCGTGCGACAGGCCGGGCTTGAGCTTCGGCGCCTTGGTGGCCAGGTCGGAGATCGTCGCGATGCCCAGCCGCGCCGCGTCGGCCTCGCGCATCGCCAGCGCATAGCTGTTGTTGAAGCCCAGCGGCACGGCGGCCTTCAGCCCCAGCGGCTGCAGCCAGGCGTTGATCTGCGCCAGCGGTGCCTGCGCGTCGGCGGGCGACTCGCGCTTGAGCAGCTCGCGCACGATGGTGCCGGTGTACTCGGGGTAGAGGTCCACCTGGCCCTCGCGCAGCGCGGCGGCCAGGATGGCGGTGTTGCCCAGGCCCTGGCGATGCTCGGCGGCGAGGCCCTGGCCGCTGAGCGTCTGCGTGACGATCTCGCCCAGCAGATAGCTTTCCGTGAAGCGCTTGGAGCCCACCTTGAGCGGCTGGGCCATCAGCGGGGCGGTCAACAGCCACAGGCAGGCCAGCAGCGCGGCGCGGAACGGTCGGGTCATGGCGGCATCCTGCCTCAATCGCGGCGGGCAGGAGGGGCTCGGTAGGACGCGGCCTACGGCGGGCGGCGCCCGTCTCCGAATGCAACGGCGCGTGTCCAGACCTACAGTGAAGATTCAACCCAACCCCCCAGGAGTACCCCATGTCCCGACCCACCGACCTCTTCCTGCGCCAGCATCGGGACAGCCTGGGTGCCCACCTGCGCCAGTGCCGCACGCTGTCGGACCGCAGCCAGCGGGCGCTGTGCTCGCTGGAAGCCATCGACGCGGCTGTGGGCCAGCGGCTGTTCACGACGGTGGTGCTGGGCAGCGTCGCCATGGCGGTGCTGCTGAGCCTCCCGGCCTGACGACACGTGCGCCATCACGAACGCGGCCCGCGGGCCGCTTTTGTTTTGCCGAGCCCGCGCGGGCCCGGCGTGTCACGCATGCAGCGCGGCCTCGGCGCGCGGCGCCGAGGTGCGCTCGGCAACGGGCACCCACAGGCGCAGGTCGCCAGGCAGTTCGGCCAGCGCCAGCGTCGAGCCCGCAGGCTGCCGGCGGTAGCCCGCCGGGGCCGCGGCGCCGGGCGCGGCGCGCTGCACCAGCACCTCCACCGTGCGCCCGTCGGCCTGCAGCCAGACCCGCGCCTGCTGCCAGTGCGGCGGCAGGCAGGGCTGCACGCTCAGCTGGCCGTCGGCCAGCCGCACGCCGCACAGCGACTCCACCGCCGCCCGCAGCAGCCAGCCGGCCGCGCCGGTGTACCAGCTCCAGCCGCCGCGGCCGGCATGGGGCGACGCGGTCTCGATGTCGCCGGCCACGGCGAAGGGCTCCAGCCCGTAGGTGGCGCCGTGGGCGCCGCGGTGCGCCGGGCTGATGGCCGTGAAGGCCGCCCAGGCGCGCTCGGCCTGGCCGAGCCGGGCGCTGGCCATCAGCGCCCACACGGCCGCGTGGTTGTACTGGCCGCCGTTCTCGCGCACGCCGCCGGGGTAGGCCTGGATGTAGCCGGCTTCGGGCTGGTGATGCTTCAGCGGCGGCCACAGCAGCCGCAGCAGGTGGGCGTCGCGGTCGTGCAGTTCGTGCCAGGCACTGTCCAGCGCGCGTTCGGCGCGTTGCGGGTCGGCCGCGCCGGTCAGCACGGCCCAGGCCTGCACGATGAGGTCGATGCGGCACTCGCTGGCGGTGTGCGTGCCGAGCACGGTGCCGTCGTCGAACCAGCCGCGGCGGTACCAGTCGCCATCCCAGGCCTGCGCGTCCAGCGCGGCGCTGAGCTGCCCGCGCGCCTGCTGCCAGCGCGCGGCCCGGGCGGACTCGCCGCGTGCCAGCGCCAGCGGCTGCAGTGCGTCGATGACGGCGCACAGGAAGAAGCCCATCCACACCGACTCGCCGCGGCCACCGGCGCCGACGCGGTTCATGCCGTCGTTCCAGTCGCCGGTGCCGAACAGCGGCAGGCCGTGCGCGCCCACCGGCAGGCTGATGTCGATGCTGCGCGCCGCGTGTTCGTAGAGGCTGGCGGTTTCGTCGGTGATAGCGGGCGTCTCGTAGAGGTCCTCGGCGCCTTCGGGCACGGGGCGGCCATCGAGGAAGGGCAGGGGTTCGTCGGCCAGCGACGCGTCGCCGGTGCGCTCGGTGTAGAGCGCCAGCGCGAACGCGAGCCACAGCCGGTCGTCGGCGAAATGCGTGCGCACGCCGGCACCCGCGGGCTCGTGCCACCAGTGCTGCACGTCGCCTTCGCGGAACTGGCGGCGCGCGTGGCGGCGGATCTGCTCGGCCAGCCGCTCGGGCGCGTGCTGCACCAGCGCCATCGCATCCTGCAGCTGGTCGCGGAAGCCGAATGCGCCGCCGGCCTGGTAGAAGCCGGCGCGGCCCCAGATGCGGCAGGCCAGCACCTGCGCCGGCAACCAGTGGTTGACGAGCGCGTCGAAGCCGGCGTCCGGCGTGGCCACCTGCACCGGGGCGCTCAGGCGGCGCCACACCTGCCGCTGCGCGGCCAGGCGCTGCAGCGGGTCCACGGGCCAGGCGTCGCGGGCCAGCGCGCGGGCTTCGGGCAGGCTGGGCGCGTGGCCCAGCAGCACGGTGGCATGCCAGGCGTGGCCGGCCTCCAGCCGCAGCGGCACCGCCAGCAGCGCGGCCGCGTCGGTGCCGGGCCCGGCCTGCCCGTCCAGCGACAGCGGCATGACGAGGCGGCCCTCGTCGTCGAACAGCAGCCGGCGGTCGCCACTGGCCTCCACGGCGCCCTCCCACAGCCGGGGCGGGTTCAGGTCGGCCGCGAAGCCGGCCTCCACGGGCCAGGGCCACAGCGCGTGGTCGTCGGCCAGCCCGTCGACCTGGTCGGGCGTGCGGTCGCCGCCCAGCGTGGGCCGCAATGCCAGCCAGGCGGTGTGGCCGCCGAAGCCGTTCAGGCCGTCGGCCTGCGTGGCCAGCACCAGCGGCGGCCGCCCGTTCACGCCGGGGTCGATGCGCGTGACGACGCTGCGGCGGGCGCTGCTGTCCATGCCCAGCTGCCATTGCGCGCCCGCCAGCAGGCGAAGCCGGCGCGGCGGCGTGCCGGGCGCTGCATGCAGCTCGACCTGGCATTGCCGCACGGCCGTCGTGGCGTCCACGGTCCAGCGCAGCCGCACGACCAGGCCGGGCAGCGTGAAGGCCAGCGCGGTGGCGCCAGGCAGGTGGCTGACGGGCTGGTGGCTGCTGGCGCGGCCCAGCAGCCAGGCGCGGCCGCTGTCCAGGCAGTGCAGCATCAGCCACTCGCCGGGCGTGTCCAGCAGCGCGTCGTTGGACCAGGGCGTGATCTGGTGCAGCCGGCTGTTGCCCGCCCAGGCCATGCCGGCGCCGCGCTCGGACACCTGGCAGCCGAACTGCTCGTTCGCGATGACGTTGATCCACGGCCGCGGCGGCTGGTGGGTGGGCGACATCTCGAAGCGGCAGGCGCCGCTGGCCGCATCGAAGTCGTGCGCGGGCGGCGTGGCGCCGGGCTCGGCCGCGGCCCACATCACGTGCACGGCGCCGGCGGCGCGCCGGGCCTTGGCGGCCTGCTCGTGCGGCGCGGCGATGCGCTCCAGCTGCTGGGCCAGCGGCCGGCCGTCGGCGAACCAGCGCACGCGGGCCAGCAGGTTCAGCGCCAGGCGGGTGTCCTCCTGCACGGCGCCGTCGGCCAGCACATGCAGCCTGGCGCGGCTGCGCAGCTGCTCGGCCAGCGAGCGCAACCCGCGCGACACCGGCGCCAGGTAGGAGGCGGGCTCGGCGTCCAGCACGACGATGTCCACCGCCAGCGGGCTGCCCTGCGCCTGCAGCAGCGCGCACAGCTCGCGGACCATCATGACGCCGGTGGCATCGGCAACGCGGATGAGCAGGATGGGTGCGTCGCCCGAGATGCCGTGGCGCCACAGCGCATCACGCTGGAAGAAGCCCTCCAGCGCGGGCACGCCGTCGCGTGCCGCCTGGGCGGTCAGCAGCGTCTGCAGCACCAGGCCGGCGCGCCAGGCGCCCGGCGCCAGGCCGGCGCCCTGCGTGCGCACGCCCGCCATCGTGTGGGCCAGCATCAGCGTGCGTTCGCGCAGCGCGGGCTGGGCCAGCTTGTCCAGCATGTGGTTGAGCGTCTGCGCCTCGGGCGCGGCTGCGGTGGCGAAGGTCAGCTCCAGGCGGCCGCCAGGCGGCAGCGTCAGCGCCAGGTGCAGCAGGGAGATGGGGTCGTTGCCGGTGTCCAGCGCGCCGGCCTCGGTGCTCAGGCCCGGCACCGGGTGGCGCAGCGCGCCGGCATCGGCGCGGGCGATGGTGCCGCCGGGCTGGCCGGCGCGGCCGCCGCGGCCCAGCCAGTGCGCGCGGTCGGCACCCGCCTGCACGCGCACCAGCCGCGCGCCGCCTTCGCCCTCCACGCCGACGAGTGCATGCACCGCATGCAGCGGCGCCTCCTTGTGGCCGCGCGGCAGCCGTTGCCAGTGCAGCGCGCGCTGCTCGGGCGCCCAGCGGGCCTGCAGGAACAGCTTGCCGAAGGCGGGGTGGGCGAGGTCGGCGCGGGCCGGTGCCAGCACCGGCTCGAAGCTGGACACCAGCACCAGGTGGCGTTCACGGTCGGACAGGTTGCGCAGCGTCACGCGGCGCAGCTCGACGTCGTCCTCCACCGCCACCCAGACCTCGGTGTGCGCGTGCAGCTGCTCGCCCTCGGCCGTGAACTGCGCGCTGGCCGGATGCAGCCGCGCGCCGTAGCGCCACTGCGGGCCGGGCGTGGGCCGCAGCGTCAGCGAGCGCCAGGGGCTGGCCTCGGCGCCGCCGCGCCAGCCGGTCTCGGTGGGCGCGGTCCAGGGGCTGTCCAGGTCGCGCAGGTGCAGGTGGTGGCCCAGCAGGTCCTGCGCGAGGTCGTCGTGCCAGCGGCTCAGCAGCACCTGCTGGCCGGGCTCGCCGAACAGCAGCGTGCCGGCGCCGTGCTCGCGCACCATCGCGCTGAGCCGGCCGTGCCCCAGCCAGGCGGTGGCAGGAATCGCGCGGCCGCGGGTGTCGGGCACGGTCAGCGAGACATGGGTGCGCCGCGGCGTGGCGCGCGTCTGCGTGGCGGGCGGCTCCTTCAGCGGCGGCACCTCGTGCGGCGCGCGCTCGTGCAGCAGCCAGCGCACGGCCGACAGGCGCGGCTCGGCGTCGGCCCAGCGCTGCGGCGCGCCGCCGCAAAGCACCTCCGTCAGTGCCACCAGCGCCATGCCCTGGTGGTGGCTCATGGCGGTGCCGATGCGCTGCAGCCGTGGGCCGGTGGCGGGCGCATCGCCCGTGGCCTCGGGTTGGCGGTTGGCGGTGTAATCCAGCGCCTCCATGAAGCCCAGCTCGTGGCGCGCACCCAGCGCCTGCAGGTGGCGCAGGTTGGCCACCGCGGCGCGGGGCATGACCATGGTGGCCATGAGGCTGGCGTAGGGCGCGATGACCTGTTCGTCGGCCGGCGTGTCGCGCAGCGCCAGCGCGGGCGTGCCCTGCGGGCCGTACTGGTAGGCCAGGCTCTCGTCGCGCTTGGCATAGGCGCTCTCGGACACGCCCCAGGGCAGGCCCTTGGCACGGGCGGCGCGGATCTGCTCCATCACCGTGGCGCGGGCCGCTTCCTGCAGCGCACTGCCGGCAGGCTCGTCCAGCACCAGCGAGGGCATCAGCATCTCGAACATCGAGCCCGACCAGCTCTTCAGCCCGGTGACCCGGCCGCGCGAGAAGAACGGCCGGCCGAGCGCGCCCCAGTGGGCGGCGGGCAGGTCGCCCTTGGCGATGCCCACCAGGCTGGTCAGGCGCGCTTCGGAGGCGAGCAGGTCGTAGTGGTTCTGGTCCAGCCGCTCCTCGCCATGCGCCACGCCCGCCGGCGCGATGGCGCCGATGTGCAGCAGCCGGCGCTGCCGGTCGTAGAGCCAGGCGAAGTCATGCGCCAGTGCCAGCGCGCGGGCACGGGCGGCCACGTCGTTCAGGGCCTGGGCCACGTCGGCCGGCGGCGCCATGCCGTCCTCGCCGCGGGCAAAGCCTTCGCAGGCCGCCGCCACGACGAGCAGGAAGGCGCACAGGTTGCCGCTGTCCACGGTGGACACGTAGTGCGGCTCCAGCACCGCCAGCCGCTGCGTGTCGATCCAGTTGTAGAGGTGGCCGCGGTGCTTGGGCAACTTTTCCACCGTGTCCAGCGTGCGGCCGATGCGCTCGGCCAGGCCGACGTTGTGCAGCCAGCCGAACTCGCGCGCGCAGCAGGCCGACAGCAGGTACAGCCCGATGTTGGTGGGCGACGTGCGGTGGGCCACCGCCACGTCGGGATCGAACTGCACGTTGTCGGGCGGCAGGTCGTGGTCGTCGGCGGTGACCCAGCGCTCGAACCAGCGCCAGGTGTCGCGGGCCACGCCCAGCAGGTAGTGGCGGTCGTCGTCCGAGACGGCTTCGCGCCGCGGCCGGGCCCGGGGCCGGCTGGCCAGCGCGATCCACAGCGGCGCCAGCAGCCACGCCGCCAGCAGCGGCAGCGCGACCGGCCAGGCCACCGGCAGGCCGAGGAAGTTCAGGTTCACCAGCAGCGTGGCCAGCACGCCGGCACCCAGCGTCAGCTTGCGGTGCTGGCGCCACAGCGGCAGCCAGTCGGTGCGGGCGGCGGCCTCCGCGGCGTCGGCGGTGGTCCACTCCAGCAGGCCGCGGCGCGTGACGCGCTGGCGCCAGACGGCGCGCACGATGGCGTCCAGCTGCAGCCAGGTCGCCGCCGGCAGCATCGCCAGGTGCCAGGCCGTGCCGGCCACGGCGCGGGCCAGCTCGATGGCGGCCTGGCGGTAGAAGCGCGGCAGCGAGATGCGGTCGCGCGCCGGCGCGCAGGCGGCCAGCGCGCCCATCAGCGGCCCGGCGCCGAAGGCGGCGGCCACGACGGCCAGCGCCCATCCCGGCGTGAGGCCCACGCCGACCCACGAGGCCACCAGCAGCGTCAGCGATGCGGGCGCCACCAGGCTGCGGCGCAGGTTGTCCAGCATCTTCCACAGGTGCACGCCGCGCAGGCCCCAGCGACGCGGATGCCGGATGAACGGCCACAGCTGCCAGTCGCCGCGCGTCCAGCGGTGGATGCGTGACGCCGCCACGTCGGCATGCATGGGGGCGGCTTCCACCAGCACGACGTCGCTCACGCCGCCGCAGCGCATCAGCGAGCCTTCCAGCAGGTCGTGGCTGAGGATCTGGCCTTCGGGCAGCCGGTGCGCCAGCACCTGCGCGGCGGCCTGCACGTCGATGAGGCCCTTGCCGGTGGCGCTGCCCTCGTCGAACAGGTCCTGGTAGACCTCCGACGCGGCGGTGCTGTACGGGTCGACGCCCGGCTGGCCGGCGAACAGGCTGTGGAACCAGGTGCCATGCACCGTGGAGCTGCCCGCGGCCGTGGCCAGCGGCGTGGCGATGCGCGGCTGCAGCATGCCGTGGCCATGCACGACGGTGACGGCGCCGCGCTTGGACGTGGCCACGCGGGGCCGATTCAACGGGTGCGCGGCGATGGCCACCAGCTCGCGCAGCGCGCCCGGCGGCAGCGCGGTGTCGCTGTCCAGCGTGACGATGTGGCGCATGTCGGGGGCGGGCGTGGACAGCGGGCCCAGGTCGACGAACTGGTCGGGTCGCGTGGCGGCGTCATGGCCGGCCAGCAGCGTGATGAGCGCCTCGGTCTTGCCGCGCTTGCGCTCCCAGCCTATCCATTGCTGCTCGGTCTCGCACCAGCGCCGCTCGCGGTGCAGCAGCAGGAAGCGGGGCAGCCCCTCGCAGCTGGGGCCGTGGCGCTGGTTCAGCGCCTCCACGCCCGTGCGGGCCTGGGCCAGCAGCGCGGCGTCCTGCGGCAGGTGCTGGGCCTTCGCATCGCCGAAGTCGCTGAGCAGCGCGAACTGCGCCTCGCCCTCCAGGTTGGCGAGGTGGTGGCGCTCCAGCTGGGCCAGCAGCGTCGTGATGCCCTTGGGCCGCGTCAGCATGCAGGGGATGACCACCAGCGTGCGCGAGGTCGCCGGGATGCCCGCCGGCCACGCCAGGCGCGGCAGCCGCTGCGGCCGTGCGCCCTCGCTGATGAGCCGGTTGGCCAGCGCGACGACCGCCTCGCTGGCCGGCAGGGCCGTCAGCAGCGCCGCCACGACGGCCATGGGCCAGCCCGCGCCGTGCGGCAGGCCCAGCGCCAGCAGCAGCCCCATCGCCGCCAGGCCGGCCACGCCGAGGCCGGCCAGGTAGAGGACGGTGTGGTGGCGCAGCAGCCCCGCGGCGGCCCGCTCGGGCCAGCGGTCCTTCACGCGCAGCGCGTCCAGCAGCAGCGGCCGGCCACGGCCGGTCAGCCAGTACAGCGGCGCCCGCTCCGCCGCGTCGTCGGCGTGGTCGCCGCCGTTGCACAGCTGGCACAGCGCCTGCGCCACCTCGGCCTCGGGCAGGCCGTGGTGGGCCGCGAGCGCCTCGACGGCATGCACGCTGCGGTCCTGCGTGCTCTCCTGTTCCTGCCGGTACACGGCGATGCCGTTGAGCGCGCGCAGCGCCGGGTGCACCTCGTCGAACAGCCCGGCCCAGTTGGCGGCGCCCAGGCAGCGCAGGCTGCCGATGGCGTTGCGGATGCTCTGGTGGTCCGCCGCCCCTTCGCTCTGCTCGGCGATCTGCGCGGCGGCGGGGTCGGGCAGCTGGCCGTTCAGCCATTCGCGTGCGGCCTCCCAGGCGCCGCTGTCGTCACCGTCATCGGGCTGGCCCAGCGCACGGTCCACCAGGCGGTCATGCAGGCGCAACGCCAGGGCTTGCAGTGCGGGGTCCTGCGGCCAGCGGGCCTGCCAATCGGCCAGCTGCTGGCGCACGGCCGCCGCGCTCAGGTGGGGCAGGGCCTCGAACAGCGACTGCGCGGCGCGCCGGCCCAGCTGGCGCCAGGCGGCGCGCTCGGCCAGCCGGCGCAGGTTCTCCACCAGCACCACGCGCAGCGTGGAGGGCAGCGCCCACAGCTCGCGCAGCGTCAGCGACTGCGCCTCGTGGTGGCCGGCCAGGAAGTGACGCATCAGCGCCATGTCCAGCGAGCTGTCCGCATGCGCGACCCAGGCCCAGGCCACGCCGTAGACGCGCGGCAGCCCCTGCAGCGGCTCGTCGGCCAGGCGCGGCAGGCGCTGGAAGTAGCTGCGTGGCAGGTCGTGCAGCACCTCGTCGAGCTGCTGTTGCACGAGGCGTGCGTTGTCCAGCAGCCAGGCATGGGCCGGGTCGCTGTCGGCCTGCAGGCCGTGTTCGGACAGCACGGCCAGCGCGGCACTCCACACCTGCAGGTTGCTCTTCAGGCGGGGGAAGAACGGGCGGGGCTGGCGGCGTTCGTCGTCCACGCGCTGCGCCGCGGCGAGGCTGCGCCCGTGCTCGGCAAAGCGCTCGGCGCCGAACTGCACGGCGCGCACGGCGGGTGCCGCGGCGCCGGGGCCGCTCGCGACACGCAGGAAATCGGTGCTGGCGCCGGCGGGCGTCAGGTCGTGGGGAGCGGGCGAGGAAGTGCGAGGAGCGGCCATGTCGCCACTGTCGACGCCGGCCCGCCCACGCGGCGACGGCTGCGGGCGCTTGCGCTTGTCAGTGCGGTCCTACAGCTAGCGCGGCATGTCGCTCACCCGCTCACGATGCGAAAAATCGGCGGTTTTCCAGGGGAGACGCGAGCGAACTCAGCAACCCGACGCCCGCAGCCGCCTCGCCAACTCGGTGACCTCCTGCGACACCCGCGCCGGCGTCGCGTCCGCCAGGTGGGCGCGCAGCACGCGCTTGAGCGTCTCGGGCTGCGGCGTCAGCGGGCCGGCGAAGCGCACGTGCTCGGCGTCGGCGATCAGCAGCGTCGGGAAGGTCTCGATGTCCAGGTCGCCGATCAGCTCGGCCTCGTCCTCGATATCGATCCAGCGCACCTGCAGCCCGGCCTGCGGCAGCTCGGCACAGGCGGCTTCGAAGACTTGCTGGTAGGACTCGCAGGTGCGGCACCAGGCGGCGCAGAGGCAGGCGACGTGGAGGGTCATGGGGCGGCATGGTGCCACGAGGCGCCGCCGGCCGCCGCTGCCGGGGCACCGGGCGGCGCTCAGGCGTGCAGCGGCAGGTCCACGCGCGCGTCCAGCCCGACGACCCGGCCGCCGTCGACGCGGTTGCCGAGCGTGATCTGCCCGCCCAGCGTCTGCACCAGCGCCTCGCAGATGGCCAGGCCCAGGCCCGAACCCTTGCCGCCATGGCCCACGGCGAAGGGCAGGAACAGGCGCTGCTGCTGCTCCGCCGTCAGCCCCGGGCCGCCGTCGGCGATGAGCAGCCGCGCGGTGCCGCCGTGCACGGTCAACGCGATGGCGAGCCGGCCGCCGGCGGGGGTGTGCTGGACCGCGTTGTGCAGCAGGTTGCGCGTCAGCTCGCGCAGCGCCCACTCGTGGCTGGTGATGGCGGCGGGCTCGGTGTGGATGTCGAAGTCCAGCCCCTGCTTGGCGATCAGCGGCGCCAGGTCCAGGGCCACGGCGCGCACGATGTCGGCCCAGTCCTGCACGGGCATGACCTCGCCCTGCTGGCGCATCTGCTCGGCGCGGGCCAGCGCGAGCATCTGGTTGGCCAGCTGCGTGGCGCGGGCCACGGTGGTGTCGATCTCGGCCAGCGCCTGCTGCGGCTCCACGTCGCCCTGGCGGGCCGACTGCACCTGCACCTTCAGCACCGCCAGCGGCGTGCGCAGCTGGTGCGACGCGTCGCGCACGAAGCGCTTCTGGTGCTCCAGCAGCCGCGCCTGGCGGGCCAGCGCGTCGTTGGTGGCGACGATGAGCGGCGCCAGCTCGGCCGGCAGGCCCGGCGCCTGCAGCGGGCTGAGGTCGCCGGCGTCACGCGCGCGCAGCGCGGTGCTCAGGTCGCGCACCGGGCGCGTGGCGCGCTGCACGACGGCCCACACGACGATGGCGATGACGGCCAGCAGCGCCGCCTGCCGCCACAGCGTGTGCAGCAGCACCTGGCGCGCGAGGCTGCGGCGCAGCGCCAGCGTCTCGGCGACCTGGATGGTGGCCAGGCCCATGCCGGTCTGGCCCGACACCGGCTGCAGCAGCACGGCCATGCGCACCGGTTCGCCGCGGTAGTGGTCGTCGTAGAAGTCCACCAGCGCCGGGTAGGCGCCCTGGTCGGGCAGCTTGCCCTGCCAGGTGGGCAGGTCGTCGTAGCCCGACACCATCTCGCCCTTGAAGCCCAGCACGCGGAAGTACAGCCTGCTGCGGCTGTCGGTCTCGAAGGCCTCCAGCGCGGCGTAGGGCACGGCGGCCACCAGCCGCGCCTGCTCGCCGCTGCCGTCCACGCCCAGCAGCTCGCCGATGGCCTTGGCCGACGCCAGCAGCGTGCGGTCGTAGGCGGTGTCCACCGCGCGCAGCGTGTCGCGGTACAGGCTCACGGTGTTGATGGCCACGATGAGGCCCACCGGCAGCAGGATGCCCCACAGCAGCCGGGCGCGCATGGACAGGCCGGCCAGGCGCTGGCGCAGCTCAGTCATCGGGTTGCAACAGGTAGCCCAGGCCGCGCAGCGTGACGAGCTTGGCGCCTGTCGTGGCAAGCCGCTTGCGCAGCCGGTACGCGACGACCTCGATGGCATCGGGCTGGGCGTCGGCGGCGTCGGCAAACACCAGCTCGAACAGCCGGTCCTTGGCCACGGCCTGACCCGGCCGCACGAGCAGCGCGCGCAGCAGCGCGGCCTCGCGCGGCGGCAGGTCCAGCGGCTGGCCGTGGTGGTAGAGAGCGCCGCTCTCGGCGTCCGCCCGCAGCCCGCAGAAGCTGGGCGCCTCCGCGGCGCGAAAGCCCTCGCTCGCCTGGCCCTGGCGGCGCACCAGCGCGCGGATGCGGGCCTCCAGTTCGTCCAAGTCGAAGGGCTTGGGCAGGTAGTCGTCGGCGCCGGTGTTCAGTCCCAGGATCTTGTCGCCCAGCGTGCCGCGCGCCGTGATGATGATGACGGGCGTGGTCAGCCCCTCGGCACGCGCCTGGGCCAGCACGTCCAGGCCGTCCAGGCCGGGCATGGACAGGTCCAGCAACACCACGTCGGGCACGGCCGCGCGCCAGCGACCCAGCGCCTTCGCGCCGTCGTCGCAGACGACCACCTTGAAGCCGCGTCGCTCGAAGGAGCGCTGCAGCGTGGTTTGCATCGCGGCGTTGTCTTCGATGACCAGCAGCTTCATGGGACGGCAGGCTAGCACCGGGGGATCCCGCCGCAGGGCTTGAGGTTTACCCCGACGCGTTGGACAGCCGATTGACAGCCTGGCTTTCAACCATGGCGGCTCCCATAAGTCATAAACAGGAGACAACCATGAACTTCCAAGCGAAGGCGCTCATTGCCGCGCTGCTGGTGGGTACCACCACGCTGGCCTCGGCCCAGGCGTCCAGCGTGATCATCTTCGGCGTGCTGGACGTCGGCGTGCAGCGCCTCAAGAACGGCAGCAAGACGCTGAACCTGGAGAGCATCGACGGCATGCAGACCAGCCGCATCGGCTTTCGCGGCCAGGAGAACCTGGGCGACGGGCTGACGGCCAGCTTCCACCTGGAAGGCGCCATCGGCCCCGATGTGGGCTCGGGCGGCGACTGGCGCCGCCGCGCGACAGTCAGCCTCGCGAGCAAAGACGCCGGCGAGCTGCGCCTGGGCCGCGACTACACGCCCACGTTCTGGAACATCTCCAAGTTCAACGCCTTCGGCACCAACGGCGTCGGCGCGGCCAGCAACCTGGTCTACGGCTTCGACGGCGCCTCCAGCACGGCCAAGACCGTGATCCGCTCCGACAACTCGGTGGGCTACTTCCTGCCCGAGGGGCTGGGCGGCGTCTACGGCCAGGCCATGGTGGCGGCCGGCGAGGGCAGCACGGGCCGCTACGTCGGCGCGCGCCTGGGCTGGGCCGGCAACGGGCTGGACGTGGCACTGGGCGTGTCGGAGACCACCAACACCGCGGCGGGCGACAAGTTCAAGGTCGTCAACCTGGGCGGCAGCTACACGCTCGGCGCGCTCAAGCTGCTGGGCCTCATCCACAACAGCAAGCAGACGACGCGCGAGCAGAAGAACTGGGTCATCGGCGCGCACTATGCGGTGGGCAGCGGCATCGTCCGCGCCAGCTTCGTCAACGCGCATTCGCGCAACAGCGCCAACGGCGAGGACTACACGGGCAAGATGTTCGCGCTGGGCTATGTGCACAACCTGTCCAAGCGCACGTCGCTCTACACGACGTTCTCGCAGGTCAACAATAGCAAGACGGGCCGGTTCCTGATCCCCGGTGGGTCGGCGATTGCCTTGGGTGACGACTCGCGCGGCATCGAGGCCGGCATCTATCACTCGTTCTGACAGGCCCCTCGTCCAAGGCGTACCTTGGCCGGTCCCCCGAGGGGACGGCGATGCTTGCGGCTTCGAGCCGCAAGCACATCGCCAGAGCGGGCCGGCTTGGGAGCGGCCCGGCGCTCGGCCCGCGAGTTCACTGATGACGTCAAAGGAGACAACCATGCGTCGCGACACCTTCCTCAAGTCCCTGGCAGCGCTGGCTGCCACCGGCGCGCTGCCGGTCACGGCCAGCGCGGCCGGCGTGCCGATGAAGATGATGATTCCGGCCAATCCGGGCGGCGGCTGGGACACCACGGGCCGTGCGCTCGGCAAGGCGCTGCAGGACGCGGGCGTCGCGTCGTCGGTGCAGTTCGAGAACAAGGGCGGTGCCGCCGGCGCGCTGGGCCTGGCCCAGTTCGTCAACGCGAGCAAGGGCGACCCGCATGCGTTGATGGTCATGGGCGCCGTCATGCTGGGCGGCATCATCAGCGGCAAGCCGCCGGTGAGCCTGTCGCAGGCCACGCCCATCGCCCGCCTCATCAGCGAGTACAACGTGTTCGTCGTGCACGCGGCCTCGCCGCTGAAGACGATGAAGGACGTCATCGAGCAGCTGAAGAAGGACCCCGGCAGCGTGAAGTGGGGCGGCGGCTCGCGCGGCGCCACCGAGCATGTCGCGGCGGCCATGATCGCCCGCGATGTGGGTGTGGACGCGGCCAAGATCAACTACGTGCCGTTCCGCGGCGGTGGTGAGGCGACGGCGGCCATCCTGGGCGGCAACGTCACCATCGGCGGCAGCGGCTTCAGCGAGTTCCAGCCGTATCTCGAGAGCGGCAAGATGCGCGCGCTGGCCGTCACGTCTCCCGAGCGGCTGAAGGGCGTGAACGCGCCGACGCTGAAGGAGCTGGGCATCAGCGTCGAGATCGGCAACTGGCGCGGCGTCTATGCGCCGCCGGGCATCACGCCCGAGCAGCGCAAGGCGCTGACCGACCTCGTCGTGGCGGCCACCAAGAGCAAGAGCTGGGCGGAGTCCCTCGACAAGAACGGCTGGACGCCGGCGCTGTTGGCGGGGCCCGAGTTCGACGCGTTCGTGGACCGCGAGTTCGCGACGCTGCGCGCGATCATGGTGAAGAGCGGAATGATTTGAAGCCCCTCGCCCAGTCTTGCGTCGGCTGGACGCCGGCAAGCCCAGCCGGGACCGCGCCGCGGCCAGTGGCCGCAGCGCTTCGGCAGGCACATTGAGCCCACTGGGCTCAATGTGTCCGGCCTCAGCCCCCGAGGGGACGGCGATGCTTGGCGGATCGACCGCCAAGCACATCGCCAGACGGGCCGGCTTGGGGCGGCCCGGCGCTCGGCCCAATACAAACACGGAGGCGGCTCCATGAGCAGCGTGAATCCTTCCACCGCCAGCCAGACGCTGGTCGGCCTTGGCGTCCTCATCGTCGGCGCCGTCATGGCGTTCGGCGCCACGTTCATCCCGTCCGATGCCGGCTATGCCGGCGTGGGACCCAACGCGCTGCCGTGGCTGGTGTCCGTCGTGCTGATGGTGTGTGGCGGCTGGCTGGTGTGGGAGGCGCGCACGGGTGGCTACCGCGAGATGGAAGCGCCGTCCGGCGCCGAACGTGGCGATTGGCGCGCCGTGGCGTGGGTGGTGGCCGGCGTCGTCGCCAACGCCAGCCTCATCACGACGATGGGCTTCATCCTCGCCTGCGGCCTGTGCTTTGCGCTGGCCGTGCGCGGGTTGCGCATGGCCGAGGGCAAGCCGGGTGGTGCCGCGAAGCAGAGCGCCATCGACCTGTTGACTGGCGTGGCCATCGCGGCGCCGGTGTTCTGGATGTTCAGCAAGCTGCTGGCCATCAACCTGCCGGGCCTGACGGCCAACGGCTGGCTGTGAGGAGCGGCCGATCATGATGGATCTCTGGAACCAGCTGATGGGCGGCTTTGCCGCCGCTGGCACGCCCATCAACCTGCTGTGGGCCTTCCTCGGCTGCGTCATCGGCACCGGCATCGGCGTGCTGCCGGGCCTGGGCCCGGCCGTGACGGTGGCCATGCTGCTGCCGATCACGTCGCAGGTCGAGCCGACCGCGTCGATGATCTTCTTCGCCGGCATCTACTACGGCGCGATGTACGGTGGCTCCACCACGTCCATCCTGCTCAACACGCCCGGCGAGACCGGCACGATGGTGACGGCGCTGGAGGGCTTCAAGATGGCCAAGAGCGGCCGCGCCGGCGCGGCGCTGGCCACGGCGGCCATCGGCTCGTTCGTCGCCGGCACGGTGGCGACGGTGCTGGTCACGCTGTTCGCACCGGTCGTGGCGGACTTCGCCGTCACGCTGGGCCCGCCGGAGTACTTCCTGCTGATGCTGCTGGCGTTCACGACCGTCAGCGCCGTGCTGGGCAAGAGCACGCTGCGCGGCATGACGGCGCTGTTCATCGGCCTGGCGCTGGGCCTCATCGGGCTGGACCAGATCACCGGCCAGGTGCGCTACACGGGCGGCGTGCCCGAGTTCATGGACGGCATCGAGACGGTGCTGGTGGCCGTGGGCCTGTTCGCCGTCGGCGAGACGCTCTACATGGCGCTGTACGAGGGCCGCAGCAAGTCCGAGATCAACAAGCTCAGCAGCGTGCACATGACGAAGACGGAGTGGAAGCGCTCCATCCCCGCGTGGCTGCGCGGCACGGTCATCGGCTTCCCGTTCGGCACCATCCCGGCCGGCGGCTCGGAGATCCCGACGTTCCTCAGCTACGCCGTCGAGCGCAAGCTCAGCCCGCACAAGCAAGAGTTCGGCACGACCGGCGCCATCGAAGGCGTGGCCGGCCCCGAGGCCGCCAACAACGCCGCCGTGACGGCGACGTTGGTGCCGCTGCTCACGCTCGGCATCCCGACCTCGGTGACGGCCGCCATCCTGCTGAGCGCGCTGCAGAACTACGGCATCCAGGCCGGCCCGCAGCTGTTCACGACGTCGTCGGCGCTGGTGTGGGCGCTGATCGCGTCGCTGTACATCGGCAACGTGATGCTGCTGGTGCTCAACCTGCCGCTGGTGGGCCTGTGGGTGAAGCTGCTGAAGATCCCCAAGCCGCAGCTGTACGCAGGCATCCTGATCTTCGCGACGGTGGGCGTGTACGGCATGCGCCAGAGCGCGTTCGACCTGTTCCTGATGCTGGGGCTGGGGCTGGTGGGGGTCGTCATGCGGCGCTTCGACTTCCCGACCGCGCCGGTCGTCGTCGGCATGATCCTCGGGCCCCTGGCCGAAGCCCAGGGCCGCAACGCGCTGTCCATCGGCAGCGGCCACTGGAGCGTGTTCATCGAGCGGCCGCTGTCGCAGGGCCTGCTGGTGCTGCTGGTGGCCGTGCTGGTGGTGCCGCGGGTGTGGAAGCTGATGCGGCGCTAGGCCTGTTAGCACTGCGGGAGCAGGCCTAGGCCGTTGTCGGGTGCCCGATGATGTGTCTCAGCACCCGGTCTTCCAGCTCGGCGAACCCCGGCGCCGCCCGTGAGCGCGAGCGGGGCAGCGTGACCGTCGCGTCCAGCGCGATGCCGCCGCGGTCGATGAGCAGCACGCGGTCGGCCAGCGCCACAGCCTCGGCGACGTCGTGCGTCACCAGCAGCGCCGTGAAGCCATGGCGCTGCCACAGCTGCTCGATGAGGCGGTGCATCTCCAGGCGCGTCAGCGCATCCAGCGCGCCCAGCGGCTCGTCCAGCAGCAGCAGGCGCGGGCGGTGCACCAGCGCGCGGGCCAGCGCCACGCGCTGACGCTGGCCGCCCGAGAGCGTCGCCGGCCAGTCGTCGCCGCGGCCGGCGAGGCCCACCTGCGCCAGGGCTTCCATCGCGCGGCTCCTGGCGTCGCGGCCGGTGAGGCCCAGCGCCACGTTGTCGACGACGCGCTTCCACGGCAGCAGGCGGGCGTCCTGGAACATCAGCCGGCGTTCGTCCGCCGCGCCGGCCTCGACGACGCCGGCCGAGGGGGCGTCCAGCCCCGCGATGAGGCGCAGCAGCGTGCTCTTGCCGCAGCCGCTGCGGCCCACCAGCGCGACGAACTCGCCGGGCGCGATGTTCAGGTCCAGCCCCTGCAGCACGTGACGCGTGCCGAAGGACTTGTCGACGCCGCGCAGCGTCAGCGCCAGGCCGTGCGAGGTGTCGCGTGCAGGGGGATCGTTGGCCACGGCGTCACGCGGCAGCACGGGGGTGTCGAACTCGGTGAGCCACATCGTCAGGTTCCTTCGGCCGCATAGCCTCGATGCCAGGGCAGCCACGCCCGCTCCAGCGCGCGGGCGACGACGTCGGCCAGCTTGCCCAGCAGCGCGTACAGCAGGATGCCCACCAGCACGATGTCGGTCTGCAGGAACTCGCGGGCGTTCATCGTCAGGTAGCCGATGCCGGCCTGCGCCGACAGCGTCTCGGCCACGATGAGCAGTACCCACATCAGCCCCAGTGAGAAGCGCAGGCCGACGAGGATGGACGGCAGCGCGCCGGGCAGGATGACCTGCCTGTACAGCTGCCAGCCCGACAGGCCGTAGCTGCGCGCCATCTCGATGAGGTCGCGGTCGACGTTGCGGATGCCGTGGAAGGTGTTCAGGTAGACCGGGAAGAACACACCCACTGCCACCAGCACCAGTTTGGCCGCCTCGTCGATGCCGAACCACAGGATGACCAGCGGGATCAGCGCCAGCGCCGGGATGTTGCGCAGCATCTGCAGCGTCGTGTCCAGCAACGCCTCGGCGTGGCGCCAGGTGCCGGTCAACAGGCCCAGCACCAGACCCAGCCCGCCGCCGACGGCCAGTGCCGAGAACGCGCGCGCCGCGCTGACGCCGACGTGATGTGCCAGCTCGCCGGAGCGCAGCAGCGTCCAGAACGCGGTGGCCACGGCGGCGGGCTCCGGCAGGATGCGCGCAGACAGCCAGCCCGTGCGCGACGCGATCTCCCACGCGACGAGGATGGCCGCGGGCAGCAGCCAGGGGGTGAGGCGCTTCAGCATGCGTCAGCTCGCTGATACGGCCTTGGGCACGTAGCTGTTGGCCACCACCTCACCGAACGGCCCGGTCAGCGCCGGCGCCGTCAGCTTCTCGCGCACGCCCAGCGGCAGCAGCGGGAACACCAGCTCGGCAAAGCGGTGCGCCTCGTCCAGATGCGGGTAGCCGCTGAGGATGAAGTACTCCAGGCCGAGGTCGGAATACTCCTTGATGCGGTCCGCCACCTGCTGCGGGTTGCCGACGAGGGCCGTGCCCGCGCCGCCGCGCACCAGGCCCACGCCGGCCCACAGGTTGGGCGCGATCTCCAGGCCGGCGCGCACGTTGGCCTTGTCGAACTGGCCGCCGTGCAGCTCGGCCATGCGGCGCTGGCCGACCGAGTCCATCGTCTTGAACTTGGCCTGGGCGGTGGCGACCGTGGCTTCGTCCAGCTGCGACACCAGCTCGGCAGCCGCACGCCAGGCCTCGTCCTCCGTCTCGCGCACGATGACGTGCAGCCGGATGCCGTACTGCAACTGCCGGCCCTTCGCGGCGGCGCGTTCCCGCACATCAGCCAGCTTCTTCGCGACGTCGGCGGGTGGTTCGCCCCAGGTCAGGTAGGTGTCCACCTGCTCGGCGGCGAGGTCGTGCGCCGGGCCGGAGGACCCGCCGAAGAACACCGGCGGGTAGGGGCGGTTGATGGGCGGGTACAACACCTTGCCGCCCTTCACGCTGAGGTGCGCGCCGTCGAAGTCCAGCGGCGTGCCGTCGTGCGAGCGGGCCAGCAGTTCGCGCCAGATGCGGATGAACTCGGCCGACTGCTCGTAGCGCTCGGCATGGCCCAGGAACTGGCCGTCGCCGGCCAGTTCGTCGGGGTCGCCGCCGGTGACGAGGTTGACGAGCAGGCGGCCGCCGGACAGCCGGTCCAGCGTGGCGGCCATGCGCGCGCTCTGCGACGGCGCCACCAGCCCGGGGCGCAGCGCGACGAGGAACTTGAGGTGCCTGGTCGCATCGATGAGGCTGGCCGCGACGATCCACGAGTCCTCGCAGGAGCGGCCCGTGGGCAGCAGCACGCCTTCATAGCCGAGGCTGTCGGCGGCGATGGCGATCTGCTTGAAGTAGGCGTGGTCGGCCACGCGCGCGCCGCGCGAGCTGCCGAGGTAGCGGCTGTCGCCGTGGGTGGGGATGAACCAGAAGATCTTCATGCGGGCACTCCCGGCACCCGGATGCGCAGCCCTTCGCGCTGCCAGAGTGCCGCCGTGGTGGCGAGGATGAGGGCGATGGCGGCGTGCCGCGTCGTGGCGGCGCTCATTTGCCGGCCTCGGCCAGCTTGACGGTGCCCGGCAGCGCGTCCGCCACGCGGATGGGCTTAGGCGTCAGCCCCAGCGCGTGGAAGGTGTCGGCGATCTTCTGCTGCTCGGCGGCCACGGCGGCGGTCAGAGGCTTCACGCCGAACTGGTAGCGCGTCAGGCTCTTCTCGACGACCTCGGGCTCCAGCCCCTGCAGCGGCGCGATGACGGCGGCTGCCGCCTTGACGTTGGCCTTCAGCGCCACGGCCTGCGCCTGCGTGTCCTCGAACAGCGCCTGGATGACCTGCGGCTGCTTCTCGGCGTAGCCGCGCTCGGCCAGGTAGTAGGCATAGTTGTTGACGACGCCGCGGCCGTCCTGCAGCAGGCGGGCGCCGCTCTGTTTTTCGACGGCGGCGAAGAACGGGTCCCAGATCACCCAGGCATCCACCGCGCCGCGCTCGAAGGCGGCGCGCGCATCGGCGGGCGGCAGGTAGACGGCCTGCACGTCGCTGAACTTCAGGCCCTGCTTCTCCAGCGCCTTCACGAGCAGGTAGTGCACGTTGCTGCCCTTGTTCAGCGCGACCTTCTTACCTTTCAACTCGGCGACGGTCTTGATGCCCGAGTCCTTGGGCACAACGATGGCCTCGGCCTCCGGCGCGGCGGGGTCGAAGCCGATGTAGACGAAGCGGGCGCCGGCAGCCTGCGCAAAGATGGGTGGCGCCTCGCCGACGAAGCCCACGTCGACGGCGCCGACGTTCAGGCCTTCCAGCAGCTGCGGGCCGGCGGGGAATTCCACCCACTTCACCGACACGCCCAGCGGACTGAGCTTCTTCTCCAGCGAGCCGCTGGACTTCTGGTAGGTCAGCAGGCTGGCGGACTTTTGAAACCCGATGCGCAGCGTCGTCTGAGCAGACGCCTGCAGGCTGATGGCGGCCACGAGCAGCGGTGCGGCCAGACGGAAGAGGGAGCGGAAGGAGAGCATGTGTTGGTCCTGTGCAAAAAGATCCCGGCGCTCGGTCACACCCGATCCGCGCCCGAGCGCCGGGAAGAAGTCGCCGTTCCCGTCCGGGAGGCGAGGAGACAAGAGGTACTGCGTTGTGAGGGGTTCAGCGCCGACAGTCGAACGGCTCCGCGGCGCTGCGCATTCGCGCGGCAGGCAGCAGCGGTTGCAGCGCGCGGTCCAGCCGCGCGAGCAGGTCGGGATCGGGCACATAGCCGCCCGACTCATGGCGCTGCAGCTGCGCGTCGGTGGCGAACACGCCGTCCAGCACGTAGCGGGCGCCGAGGGCCGACAGCACGGGCTTGAGCGCGTAGTCCAGCGCCAGCAGGTGGGCCGGGCTGCCGCCGGTGGCCAGCGGCAGCACCGTCTTGCCGCGCAGCGCGTCGGGCGGCAGCAGATCCAGGAAGACCTTCAGCAGCCCCGAGTAGGCGGCCTTGTAGATGGGCGTGCCGACGATGACAAGGCCGGCGCCGCTGAGCGCATCGATGGCGCGGGCAATGGCAGGGTCTTGCGCGTCGGCGTTCAGCAGAGCGCCGGCGGGCAGCTCGCGCACGGCGATGTGCTCGCTGCGCGTGGCCACGCCTTCCAGCCGCGTCAACGCGAACTGTGTCAGCCACGCCGATCGCGAGCGTTCGCTGGGACTGCCGGAGATGCTGGTGATGTGCATGGTGGCCTGCGTGTGTTCAGGCCTTGCACGATAGGGATCGGCGCTTCTGCGCGGAACGAAGGAAAGCGGGGATGCTTATGCGGCCTGTGCGTTTGGGCCTTCAGCCATGCGCCGTGCCAGCCTTGGTCCCTCCGACAGGAATCGAACCTGTATCTGCCGCTTAGGAGGCGGCCGTTCTATCCATTGAACTACGGAGAGTGCCGTCTCGCCCGCCGTGGCGGCGGTGCGAGGGCGCGCATTCTCTCATGGCGCTGCGGTCGGGCATCGGCCGGCGCCGCGGCGGGTCAACGGCAGCGCCAGGTACGCATTTCTCGCTATCACCGCCATTGGCAGGATTGCGTTGATCCGTCATGGGGGCGCTCCTAGACTGCCCCGGCCCTGTTCATTCCCCGAGGAGACGCCGATGTCCGAATCCCACTGCCCGTTCTCGGGCGCCCACACCAAGCCCGCCGCCAAGGGCAACCAGCGCTGGTGGCCCAACCAGCTCGACCTGGGCGTGCTGCACCAGCAGTCCGCGCGCGGCAACCCGATGGGCGCGTCGTTCGACTACGCGGCCGAGTTCAAGGCGCTGGACCTGGACGCCGTCGTCCGCGACCTGCACGCGCTGATGACCGACTCGCAGGACTGGTGGCCCGCCGACTACGGCCACTACGGCCCGTTCTTCATCCGCATGGCCTGGCACGCGGCCGGCACCTACCGCGTGGCCGATGGCCGCGGCGGCGCCAACACTGGCAACCAGCGCTTCGCGCCGCTGAACAGCTGGCCCGACAACGGCAACCTCGACAAGGCCCGCCGCCTGCTTTGGCCCATCAAGCAGAAGTACGGCCGCAAGCTGTCGTGGGCCGACCTGTTCATCCTGACCGGCAACGTCGCGCTCGAATCCATGGGCTTCAAGACCTTCGGCTTCGGCGGCGGCCGGGCCGACATCTACGAGCCCGAGGCCGACATCGACTGGGGCCCCGAGGCCGAATGGCTGGCCACCAGCGACAAGCCCGGCGGCCGCTACAGCGGCGAGCGCGACCTGGCCAACCCGCTGGCCGCCGTGCAGATGGGGCTGATCTACGTGAACCCGGAAGGGCCGGACGGCAACCCCGACCCGCTGCTGTCGGCGCGCGACATCCGCGACACCTTCGCCCGCATGGCGATGAACGACGAGGAGACCGTGGCGCTCGTGGCCGGCGGCCACACCTTCGGCAAGGCGCACGGCGCCGGCCCGGCCAGCCATGTCGGCAAGGAGCCCGAGGGCGCCGACATCCTCGACCAGGGCCTGGGCTGGAAGAGCAGCTACGCGTCCGGCATGGCCGGCCACACCATCACCAGCGGCATCGAAGGCGCCTGGAAACCCAACCCGACGACCTGGGACATGGGTTATTTCGACACGCTGTTCAAGTACGACTGGGAACTGACGAAGAGCCCGGCCGGCGCCCACCAGTGGCGGCCCAAGGGCGGCGCGGGCAGCGACACGGTCGTCGACGCGCACGACCCGACGAAGTTCCATGCGCCGATGATGACCACGGCCGACCTGGCGCTGAGGTTCGACCCGGCCTACGAGAAGATCTCGCGCCGCTACCACGCCAACCCGGCGGAGTTCGCCGACGCGTTCGCGCGGGCCTGGTTCAAGCTGACGCACCGCGACATGGGTCCCGTCTCGCGCTACCTCGGCAAGCTGGTGCCGCAGGAAACGCTGATCTGGCAGGACCCGGTACCGGCGGTCGACCACCCGCTCGTCGATGACCAGGACGTGGCCGCGCTGAAGCGGCAACTGCTCGCCTCCGGCCTGACGACGGCGCAGCTCGTCAGCACCGCGTGGGCGTCGGCGTCCACGTTCCGCGGCAGCGACAACCGCGGTGGCGCCAACGGTGCGCGCATCCGCCTCGCGCCGCAGAAGGACTGGGCCGTCAACCAGCCGGCAGAACTGGCCGGCGTGCTGGCGAAGCTCGAAGCCGTGCAGAAGGCCTTCAACGGCTCGGCCGCCGGCGGCAAGAAGATCTCGCTGGCTGACCTCATCGTGCTGGGCGGCAGCGCCGCCATCGAGGCAGCCGCGAAGCAGGCGGGTGCCGACATCACCGTCCCGTTCCGCCCCGGCCGCACGGACGCCACGCAGGCACAGACCGACGCCGAGTCCTTCGCGCCGCTGGAGCCGCAGGCCGACGGCTTCCGCAACTACCTGGCCCCCGGGCTGCCGCAGGCCTCCGCGGCCGAACGCCTCGTCGACAAGGCGCAGCTGCTGACGCTGTCGGCGCCCGAGATGGCGGTGCTCGTGGCCGGCCTGCGCGTGCTGGGCGCCAACGCGGACGGCAGCTCGGCAGGCGTGCTGACGACGCGTGTAGGCACGCTGTCCAATGACTTCTTCGTGAACCTGCTGGACATGGGCACGAAGTGGCAGAAGACCGCCGACGGCGTGCTGGAAGGCGTGGACCGCAAGACCGGCCAGCGCCGCTGGACGGCGACGGTCGCCGACCTCGTGTTCGGCTCCAACGCGCAGCTGCGCGCGCTGGCGGAGGTCTATGCCGGCAGCGACGCCGCGGCGAAGTTCGTCGACGACTTCGTCGCGGCCTGGGTCAAGGTCATGGAGCTGGACCGCTTCGACTTGAGGTGAGGCCCCTCGCCCAGTCTTGCGCCGGCTGAACGCCGGCAAGCCTGGTCGGTCCCCCTCGGGGACGGCGATGCTCGCGGCATTGAGCCGCGAGCACATCGCCAAGGCGGGCCGGCTTGGGGCGGCCCGGCGCTCGTCCCGCGGGTCGTCATGCGCACGCCAGAATGCGCCGTCCCCACCCGATCAGGAGACCCCATGACCACGCACCAAGGCAGCTGCCACTGCGGCCGCATCAAGTTCGAGGTGGATGGCGCCATCGACTCGGCGTTGTCCTGCAACTGCTCCATCTGCCAGCGCAAGGGCTCGCTGCTGTGGTTCGTGCCGCGCCCGGCCCTGCGCCTGACGACGCCCGAGCGCGACACGGCGGCGTACACCTTCAACAAGCACGTCATCCGCCACGTGTTCTGTCCCACCTGCGGCATCCATCCCTACGGCGAGGGCAAGGCGCCCAACGGCGACGAGATGGCCGCGGTGAACATCCGCTGCATCGACGGCATCGACCTCGCGTCGGTGCCGGTGCATCACTACGACGGGCGGGCGACGTAGTCAGGCGGTTCTGGCCCAGCGCGTGATCGCCGCGCGCAGGCGACGCTTGCCGCTGTCGTCGAGCGGCATGTCCTGCACCCGCGCGGGTGCTTGCGCAGCGTTCACATGCCGGTGCTGGAGCAGCGCGATGCAGAACAGCCGGTCCTTGCCGCGGCCTGCGGCGGCCTTGGACAGGAAGAGGTCCACCAGGTCGAGGCAGTAGCCGACGCGGTCGTTGGTCGAAGCGCTTTGCACGCGATGCAGACGCTGCTGCCAGCCGTCGGGCAGGATGGCCGTGTCGGGACCGACGCCTTGCGCGTAGTAGCCGTAGGTTTCGTGGAATTGCGAGCCCTCCCCGAGGGCGCCATCGATGCGGTCGGCGAGCTCGGGCGCGGCCAGCGGGTAGATGTCGGCCTCGGCGGACATCGTGAAGACGGCCTCCGGGTTGGGAACCGCGCCCAGGATGGACTGGCTGCCGACGATGACGAACTCGTACTGGTCCGTCACCGCGGCGCTGGCGCGGATGAGGTGTTCCAGTTCCTCGCGCGTCATGCCTCAGCGCTGCCCAGCGTCACGCCTTGCTTCAGATTGCCGATCTCTGACAGCACGCGCTCGCGCGTGGCGGTGGGTAGCACCGTGACCAGTGGCGATGCCTGCCGCAGCTGCTGGGCCCGTCGGGTCCGCCCAAGCACCTTGCGCCACGCCTGCCTTTGCAGGATCTCCTGCCATTCCAGCCACAGGCTCGTGCTGTGAGTCGGTGGTCCGGCCAGCCAGCGCATGAGTGTCGAGCCGGCGCGCTCAAGGAGTTCGGGCTGCGCGCGCACGAGCCGCACGGCTTCCTCATGCAATGCCAGGCTCTGCAAGTCCTGCAACTCGTGGCGTGCCGCGGCCGCTGTCACGTTGATCTGTATGACGGGTCGGGCGCGTCGAGACCTTGCGGCGGCTGACCGGGCCGGCGCGGCTTGCAGCGCATCACCCGCCAACAACGCCAGCTCGCCGCTGATGCCCAGCACCGACATGACGCGCAGATAGGTGCCCAGCGAAGGCCCCGGGTCGCCGGCCTCCACCGACGCCAGCGTGGTGCGGGAGATGCCCGCCAGGCCGGCCATCGCCACCGCGCTCAGCTTGCGTGCCTTGCGCAGGCCGCGCAGGCGCTCGCCGAACTGCAGCAGCAACTGGCGTTCAAGGACAACATGAGGGGCTTCGTTCATTTGTCCAGAATATTAGTCATTGTTTTGTTAAATGACCAATTTTCTGAACAATTTAAACCGGCGCCCGGCGATGCGCTCCGGAGGGCGTCAATTCCACTTCCACTGCCAGATCAGATCCACCGCGTTGTCGTCCCCGCTCTGCGCGCGCAGCGTGAAGCGCCGGGCGATGCGGTAGATCAGCTGCCACGATCCCGTCGTCGCGTTCAGGCTGCGCTCGTAGCCCACGTACCAGTGCCGTGAGATCTGCTTGCCCAGGCGCACGATGGTGGCGCGGGTGTCGTCGTCGCTCTGCGACAGCGACAGCTCGTCCAGCCCCAGCTGGCGCAGCGCCTTGCCGGTGGCGCCTTCGCCCTCGCCGCTGATCAGTGCCAGCGCCGCGCGCTGCAGCAGCGCCGTGTCGGTGCGGCCCAGGCCGTCGGGGCCGCGGCCCAGCAGCAGCCAGGACAGCTTGTCGGTGTCGCTCATGTCGGGCTCGGAGTACAGGCTCACGCGCGGCGCCTGCGCGGTGCCGCCGACGTAGACGCCCACGCGCACGTCCAGGTTGGGCCGCACGGCCAGCAGGTCCAGCGACGGGTTGTCCAGCGAGCCCGTGAAGCTGATGTCGCCGCGCTCGATCTCCAGCTTCTGGCCGTAGGCGGCGTACTGGCCGCCGTTGGCGTCGAGCTTGCCGGTCACGCGCAGCGGGCCGTTCTCCTTCTGCGCGATCTGCAGCTGGCCGCGCAGCGTCGTCGCCAGGCCGCGGCCGCGCACCTTGAAGTCGCGGCCGAAGTCCAGCGAGACGTTGACGGTGGAGCCGCGCACCGACTGCGGCGCGGGCGGTGCGGTGGGCTCGGCGGTGCGCGGGCCGCGGCGCACGATGACGTCGTCGGCCAGCGTCGGCGCGTCGGCGCGCGTGAAGTCGAACAGCCCCTCGTCGGCGCGCAGCTTGCCGGCGAGGTTCAGGCCCTTGTCGTCCAGGTCCAGCGTGGCGTTGCCGCTGGCGACGATGCGGCGGTCCACGCGCGACAGCACGCGCAGCTTGTCGGCCGTCATCTCGATGTGCGCCGCCGGCTTGGCGCCCAGCTCCGCGCGGCCGGTGGCGCGCAGCCAGCCATCGCCCGCGCGAGCCTGCAGCTCGGTCAGCTCGGCATGCTGGCCCTTCAGGTCCAGCACGAAGCGGCCCTCGGTGAAGTCCACGCCGTACAGCAGGTGGCGCAGCGCCAGGCCGTCGCCGTCGGCGCGGCCGGTCAGGTCCGGCGCGGCGAGCTTGCCGCCGATCTGCACCGTGGCGGCGGCGCGGCCGGCCAGCCGCCAGCCGGCCGGCACCCAGCGGCCCCAGGTGGCGAGGTCGTTCACGTTGGCCTGCAGCACGCCGTCGATGGGCGTGGCGGCCTCGGGCCACAGCCCGGCGGGCCGCAGCGAGAGCGCGCCGCCCAGGCTGCCGAGCGCCTTGCCGGACAGCCCCTGCGCGAACTGCCACACGCCGTCGCGCACGTTCAGTGCCACGCGCAGGTCGGTCAGGCCCAGCGGCCGCGTGCCGAACTCGTCGGTCACGCGCAGGTCGCCGCCCTGGCGGTCCAGCAGCACCTCGGCGGTGAGCCGGTCGGTGAGCAGCAGCGACGCGTGACCGGTGATGCGCAGGTCGCCGCTCCAGCCGAAGTCGGGCTGCCAGCGCGCCATCAGCGGCGCGACGGCCAGGTCCTCCAGCTGCAGCTCGGCGCGCGCCTCGGGCTGCGCGCCGCCGCGCCAGCTCAAGGCCTGCCAGCGCACGAAGGCGCCGCCCACCTCGGCGCGGCCGGGCTCGGCCGTCACCTGCAGGCCGCTGTCGCCCAGCGCCACGCGCAGGCCGATGTTGCTGGCGGCCAGCGTGGCCGGCGTGCCGGGGCGCAGCGGCGCGATGTCCAGCTGCGCGATGCGGCCCGCCCAGGCCTGGCCGTTCCAGCCGCCCTGGGCCTGCAGCGTGGCGCCCAGGTTCACGTCCTGCCCGCCGGCCGGTGCGCGGCCGGCCAGTTGGGCCTTGAGTTCGTGGGCGCTGCGCCGGCCCTGAAGGTCCAGCTTGACGAGCTTCAGCTGCACCTGGCCGTTGCGCACGCCGCCGGCTTCCACCGCCAGCGACAGCGGCGCGTCGCCATCCACGCCCGGCGCAGGCAGGCTCCAGCGGGCCTTGGCGCTCTCCACCGCCGTGCCGTTGGCGCTCAGGCCCTTCAGCGTCGCGCTGCCGCGGCCGCCCACCTGCCAGACGGCGGTGGGCAGCGTCTTGGGCGAGAGCTTGCCCGGCGTCGGCAGCGTCACGCGCTGCAGCTGCAGGTCGCCGTCGCCGTCCACCTGGCCGGCCACCGGCCCCTGGCCCAGCAGCGCCAGCAGCGGGTTCAGCTCGGCTAGCCTGGCAGCCTGCAGCTTGATGTCGGCCGCGACGGCCTCGGGCCGGGCCTCGCCGCGCGTCTGCACGCGGTTGCTGCCCAGCCGCGCGGCGAGGTCGAAACTGGCGGCGTCGGCCGCGCGCGGGCGGGCGAGCTTGAGCTGGCCGTCCAGCGGCAGGCCGCCGAACTGGCCGGGCAGCAGCGTGGCCTCTGCCGTGCCGGTGGCGTTGTCGGCGCTGTTGCCGCGCAGGTCCAGCGTCGCGTCTGCGTTCAGCCGGGTCGGGCCGGGCAGCCGCGCCCACGCGGAGCCGGGCGCGCCGCGCCACAGCAGGTGCGGGTCGAACTGCCGCACCTGGGCCTTGAGCTTGACGGCGGGCAGCCCGGCGCGCGGCGCGTCGACGCTGCCGCTGGCCTGCAGCTCGGCGTCGCCGCTGGTGAGCCGGGCCTCCTCGACCTGCCAGCTGCTGCCCTGGTCGTGCAGGCGGCCCTGCACGCGCGCCTGCACGCGCAGCGGGCGCTGCTCCAGCGTGCCGCGCAGGTCGGTCTTCGCCGTCAGCGGCTGGCCGGGCCCGCCGGTGAGGGCCAAGGGCCCGTCCAGGCGGGCGGGCGTGGCGCGGGCGTCCAGCTGCTCGGGGCGCAGGCCTTGCACGCGTGCGTCCAGCTGCCAGCGGCCGTCGGCCTCGCGGCGGCCCTGGCCTTGCACGCGGGCACCGCCGCTGAGCGTGGCGTCCAGCGTCGTCAGGCGCAGCGTGGTGAGCTGGTCGGGCCGGCCGGCGACGGCCAGGCTGAGCTGTTGCACGGGCAGGGCGCCCTGGTCCCAGCGGCCGGCCGCGCTGTTGCGCAGCTCGGCCTGCAGCGTGGCTTCGGCGTCGCGCGCCGGCGCGCTCAGCCGCGCGGTGCCGGTCAGCGCGGTGCGGGGCAGGCCGGGGGCGAGGGCCGACAGCGCGGCGAGGTTGAACTGTTCGGCCTGCAGCTGCAGCGCCGCGACCGGCCACGGCGAGAAAGGTTGCACGTCGCCCTGCGCCTTCAGCGTCTGCCCGGCGGCCTGCACCTCGGCCTTGGCCTGCAGCCGGGCCAGCGGGCCGCGCACGGCGGCCACGGCCAGCCAGGGCAGGTCGGTGGCCTCCTGCTGCTGCACGGTCAGCGTCGCCTCCGTCTGCAGCGGCGCGGCGCTGGCGACGCGCGCCTCGCCCGCGAGCAGCAGCTGCTGCCAGCGTGCGCCGGTCAGCTTGATGTGATGGGTGCCGCTGCGCGGCAGGTCCAGCGTGGCGGCGATGCCGCGCACGGGCGGCTGGTCGGCGGCCCAGCTGAGGCTGCCGATGGCCAGCTTATCGATCTGCACGCCCAGCGGCAGCGACAGGTCCAGCGGCGGCACCAGTGGCGCGGTGCTGGGCTGCGTGCGGACGATGACCTCGTCCACCGTCAGCTCGCGCGCCTGCAGCACGCGCTGGCGCGGGCTGACGCCCAGCCCCGTCCAGTGCAGCCCGCGCAGCTCGGCGGTGCCGCCGGCCCAGGTCAGCAGCAGGCGGCGGGCGCGGAACTCGCCCACCAGCGAGCCCTCGGGCTGCTCGACCTGCACGCCCGGCAGCCGGGCCAGCAGCCAGGCGCTGCCGGATGACTGCTGCAGCAGCCAGGCGATGAAGCCGGCCACCAGCACGGCCAGTACGGCCAGCCCGATCAGGCCGTTGCGGGCGATGCGCAGCGACCGTCTCACAGCGTGATCCCCACCGAAAAGTGCAGCCGCCACTTGCCGGTCTTCTGCGCCCGGGCGACGTCCACGCGCAGTGGGCCCACGGGGCTGCGCCAGCGCACGCCGGCACCAACGCCGATGACGGGCCGGTAGTCCTGCCAGCGCGAGGCGGCATTGCCGGCGTCGACGAACAGCGCGCCCCACAGGCTGGGCATGCTCGCCAGCACGGGCCGCGCGATCTCCAGGCTGCCGGTGGCCATCACACGGCCGCCGACGGTCAGGCCGTTCTCGACCGGCCCGAGGCTGTGATACGCGTAGCCGCGCACCGACTCGTCGCCGCCGGCCAGGAAGCGCAGCTTCTCGGGCACGCCCACCTGCTCGCGTGAGATCACCTGCGCCACCTCGGCGCGTGCCGACGTGAACCAGCCGCCCAGCGGCTTGTAGTAGCCCAGCTTGAGCTGCACGCGGCCGAAGGGGCCGCTGTCGTCCGTGCCGCCGCCGCGCACATGGCCCAGGCCCAGCAGCAGCAGGCCCTGGTGGCCGTCGGTGGGCAGCAGCGAGCTGTCCAGCCGGCGGCGTATCCACTGCTGGTTGATGGACACGGCCAGGTTGGTGTTGACCTCGGTGCCGGCCGTCTCGCGGGCGCGCAGCAGCTCCACGTAGCTGAGCCGCTCGTCGAGCGGGGATTCGTACAGCCGGCCCAGCCGCAGGCCCAGGTTGGTGGCGATCTTGTCGCTGCTGCGGTCCTGTTCGAACTGCAGCGATGCGAGGTTGCGCTTCAGGTCGGGCTGCGGGTGGGAGCTGATCTCCAGCTCTGCCCCGCGCAGGTCGCGGCTGAGCTGCAGCTTGGAGCGCGCCCGCATCGACAGCCCGAACGGCCGGCGGTGCAGGTGCTCCACGCTGATGCTCTGGCCGTTGTTGGCGTGGTAGCCCACCGCGACGGTGGCCTGCTGCAGCGCCGACTCCGTCAGCGTGACCAGCACGGGGCTGGTGCCGTCGGCGTCCACCACCTCGGGCTGCAGTTGCACGCGCACGGCGTCGAACAGCTGCGTCTTGGCCAGCCGCTCCTGGAAGTCGGCCAGCTGCTGCTCGGTGTAGGGGTCGCCGCGCTCGAAGCCGGTCAGGCGTTCCACGGACAGGCGGGTCTGGCGCTGCAGGCCCTCGATGCGCAGCTCGCCGAACTTCGCGCGGTTGCCGCTGGCCAGCACGAGGCGCAGCTCTACCGTCTGCGTGTCGGGGTCCACGCGGGCCGACGTCTCGGCCCAGCGCGCCGTCGGGTAGCCGCCGGTGCGGGCGCGCAGCAGCAGGTCGCCCTTGCCGGCCGCCCATTGCGACTGCGTGAACGCGTCGCCGTCCTTCAGCGGCCAGGCGCGCTGCAGCGCCTCGCGCAGCGCCGGCACGTCGTCGCTGGCCAGGCCTTCGCTGAACTCCAGCTCCACCCTGGCCACCTTCGCCTGCGGGCCCGGCGTGACGGTGAGGCGCAGCCGGGTGGCGTCATCCGCGTCGCGGGCCACGTCGGCGGTCGCGTTGAAGAAGCCTTCCGTCTCCAGCAGCGCCTGCGCCTGCGCCGGCGCGGCCGCCGCCAGCCGGGCCAGTTCCACGCGGCTCAGCGCCGCCTCGCTGGCGCGGTAGCGCGCGATGTCGAGGTGCTGCTGCAGCAGCGCGCGCAGCCGGCCGTCGCCGTCGTTCTCGACGCGGATGTCCAGGCTGTAGACGGCCGGCGCGTCGGCCGGGATGTCGGGCGCGGCACCGGGGGGCGGGGAGGCGGGGGCGGGCGGCTTCGTCGCACAGCCGCTCAGTACCGCCACGAGCAGCAGGGCGAGGAGGGCACGCGTCATTTGCTGAGCAGCCGCATCGCGCCTTCGAGGCCGGAGAGGGTGAGCGGGAACATGCGCTGCTGCATCAGCTGCTGGATCAGCGCGATGCTCTGCCGGTACTGCCACACGCCCTGCGGCTCGGGGTTGATCCAGGCGTACTTCGGGAACGCGTGCGTGAGCCGCTGCAGCCACTCGGCGCCGGGCTCGTCGTTGTTGTATTCGACGCTGCCGCCGGCCTGCAGGATCTCGTAGGGGCTCATCGTCGCGTCGCCGACGAAGATCAGCTTGTAGTCGCGGTTGTACTTGCGGATCAGGTCGAAGGTGCTCAGCTTCTCGGCGAAGCGGCGGCGGTTGTTCTTCCAGACGAAGTCGTAGACGCAGTTGTGGAAGTAATAGAACTCCAGGTGCTTGAACTCGGCCTTGGCGGCGCTGAAGAGCTCCTCGACCCGGTGGATGTGCTCGTCCATCGTGCCGCCCACGTCCATCAGCAGCAGTACCTTGACCTTGTTGTGGCGCTCGGGCTGCATGCGGATGTCCAGCATGCCGGCGTTGGCGGCCGTGCCGTGGATGGTGCCGTCCAGGTCCAGCTCCAGGTCGGACCCCTCGCGCGCGAAGCGGCGCAGCCGCCGCAGCGCGACCTTGATGTTGCGCGTGCCCAGTTCCAGCGAGTCGTCGTAGTCCTTGTAGGCGCGCTGCTCCCACACCTTGACGGCACTCTTGTTGCCACCGGCGCCGCCGATGCGGATGCCCTGCGGGTTGTAGCCGCCGTTGCCGAACGGGCTGGTGCCGCCCGTGCCTATCCAGCGGTTACCGCCCTCGTGGCGTTCCTTCTGCTCCTCGAAGCGCTTTTTCAGCGTCTCCATCAGCTCGTCCCAGCCCATCTTCTCGATGGCGGCC
>JAYSCT010000027.1:0-40388 GCA_041914785.1 Roseateles sp. | reverse complement strand
GACGACTGTCCGAGCAGAGCGTAGCGGCGCGAGTTCGGCGTGGGGCTTCGGGGCTTGCGTTGCTCGGGCACCCGAGCGCAGCGAGGGCGGTGCGGTCGGGGGGGAGCGCTTTGCCTACTTTCTGGCGGCCCAGAAAGTAGGTCACCCGCCGGGGCGAAATCCCGGCACGGCTCTCACGCGCAGACCCAGTGGCGCTTAGATGCCTGCCCCTGCCTCGAACAGGCTCAACCGCGCGGCACTCAGCTTCACCCGCTGCCCGCCCTGCAACCGCAGGCCCTCGGCTTCCTCGCGCGTCAGCTCCGCTTCCAGCGGCTGGCCGTCCGGCCCGATCAGCTCGACACGGGCGCTCGCGCCGAAGGACAGCACGCGCTCGACGGTGGCCGACAACCCGTGCGCCGACTCGTCCGTCAGGATCTGCAGTTCATGCGGCCGCGCATACGCCTGCACCTCGCCGTCGCCATGCGAACCGGCATGCGGCAGCTGATGCTCGCCGATGTGCAGCACGCCATCGCGCGAATGCCCGACGAAGCGGTTGACCGCACCCAGGAAGCCGTAGACGAACGGCGTGGCCGGGCGCTCGTAGACCTCCTGCGGCGTGCCGACCTGCTCGACGCGGCCGTGGTCCATCAGCACGATGCGGTCGGCCACTTCCAGTGCTTCGTCCTGGTCGTGCGTGACGAAGATGCTGGTGATGTGCAGCTCGTCATGCAGCCGGCGCAGCCAGCGGCGCAGCTCCTTGCGGACCTTGGCGTCCAGCGCACCGAACGGTTCGTCCAGCAGCAGCACGCGCGGCTCCACGGCCAGTGCGCGGGCCAGCGCGATGCGCTGGCGCTGGCCGCCCGAGAGCTGCGGCGGGAAGCGGTCGCCCAGCCAGTCCAACTGCACGAGCTTCAGCAGCTCGGTGACGCGCTTCCTGATCTCGGCTTCCGGCAGGCGCTGCTTGCGGGGCTTCACGCGCAGGCCGAACGCGACGTTGTCGAACACGGTCATGTGGCGGAACAGCGCGTAGTGCTGGAACACGAAGCCGACCTGGCGCTCGCGCACGTGGGTGTCGGAGGCGTCCTGGCCGTCCAGCAGCACGCGGCCGCGGTCGGCCTGCTCCAGGCCGGCAATGATGCGCAGCAGTGTCGTCTTGCCGCAGCCCGACGGGCCCAGCAGCGCGACCAGTTCGCCGGTGGGGAAGTCCAGCGACACGTCACCGAGGGCGGTGAAGTTGCCGAAGCTCTTGTGGATGTTCTGAACCTGGATGCCCATCATTCGTTCCCGTGCGACTGGCTGGCGCGCCACTCGATGAATTGCTTGATCACCAGCGTCACCAGCGCCAGCAGCGCCAGCAGCGAGGCCACGGCGAAGGCGGCGGCGAACTGGTATTCGTTGTAGAGGATCTCGACGTGCAGCGGCAGCGTGTTCGTCAGGCCGCGGATGTGGCCCGACACCACCGACACCGCGCCGAACTCGCCCATCGCCCGCGCATTGCACAGGATGACGCCGTACAGCAGGCCCCACTTGATGTTGGGCAGCGTGACGCGGCGGAAGGTCTGCCAGCCGCTGGCGCCCAGCACGGTGGCGGCTTCTTCCTCGTCCTTGCCCTGCGCCTGCATCAGCGGGATCAGCTCGCGGGCGACGAAGGGGAAGGTCACGAAGATGGTGGCCAGCACGATGCCGGGCACCGCGAAGATGATCTTCACGTCGTGTTCCTGCAGCCAGGGGCCGAGCCAGCCGTTGGCGCCGAAGATCAGCACGTACATCAGGCCAGCCACGACGGGCGAGACCGAGAACGGCAGGTCGATCAGCGTGATGAGGATCTGCTTGCCGCGGAACTCATGCTTGGCGATCAGCCAGGCCGCGCTGACGCCGAACACCAGGTTCAGCGGCACCGCGATGACGGCGGCCGTCAGCGTGAGCTTGATGGCCGAGAAGGTCTCCGGGTCGGCCAGCGACGCGAAGTACAGGGCCCAGCCCTTGCGCAGTGCCTCGGTGAACACGGCCACCAGCGGCAGCAGCAGGAAGATGCCGAAGAAGCCCAGGGCCAGCGCCAGCAGCGTGAACCTCACCAGCGGCGATTCGCGCGTGGCGGGGTTGTCCTGGTACTTGGCGCGGGCACGCGCCGGCGCGAGATGTAGAGCCGTGCTCATCGTGCACCTCGCTTCGATGTCCAGGCCTGCAGCCCGTTGATGATGAGCAGCAGCACGAAGCTGAAGATCAGCATGACCGCTGCGATCGCGGTGGCGCCGACGTAGTCGTACTGCTCCAGCTTGGAGATGATCATCAGCGGCGTGATTTCGCTGACCAGCGGGATGTTGCCGGCAATGAAGATGACCGAGCCGTACTCGCCGACGGCGCGCGCGAAGGCCAGCGCGAAGCCGGTCAGCAGCGCCGGCAGCAGCGTGGGCAGCACGACGAAGCGGAAGGTCGTCCAGCGCTGCGCGCCCAGCGACGCGGCGGCTTCTTCCAGCTCGGTCTCCATGTCCTCCAGCACCGGTTGCACGGTGCGCACGATGAAGGGCAGGCCGATGAAGATCAGCGCCAGCAGCACGCCCAGCGGCGTGAAGGCAATCTTCGTGCCCTCGGGGCCGAACAGAAAGGCCAGCGCGCCGCCCGAGGCGAACAGCGAGCCGACCCAGCCGTTGGGCGCGTACAGCGCCGTCAGCGCGATGCCGGCGACGGCGGTGGGCAGCGCGAAGGGCAGGTCGATCAGGGCATCGACCAGCTTCTTGCCCGGGAACTCGTAGCGCACGATGCACCAGGCCAGCATCAGCCCGAACACGAGGTTGATGAGCGCGGCGATCAGCGAGGCGCCGAAGCTGAGCTTGTACGACGCGATGACGCGCGGCGACGTGGCCGCGGCCCAGAAGGCGTCCAGGCCGTGGCCCGACGACTTCAGGAACACCGCGGCCAGCGGGATCAGCACGATGAGGGACAGGTAGAACAGCGTGAAGCCGAGCGTCGGCGCGAAGCCGGGGAGCACGCGGCGGCGCAGCAGCGAGGGCCGCACCGGGGCGGCGGCCAGCGCCGGGGCGGCCGCGGTGGTGGCGGAAGAGGTCAACGCTTGATCCCCGCAACGATCTGGTCGTAGATGCCGCCGTCCGCAAAGTGGGCCTTGCCGACCTTGTCCCAGCCACCCAGCGTCTTCTCAACGCTGAACAGCTTGATGTTGGCAAAGCGCTGCTGGTGCTTCTTGAAGATGGCCGGGTCGCGCGGGCGGAAGTTGTTCTTCGCGATGATTTCCTGGGCCTCGGGCGTCCAGTGGAAGTCCACGTACGCCTTGGCCAGCGCCGCCGTGCCTTTCTTGGCGGCGACCTTGTCGACGACGGCCACCGGCGCGTCGGTCTCGATGGAGACGCTGGGGTTGACCTGCTCGAACTGGCCCTTGCCGAACTCGTTCTCGATCAGCTCGACCTCGCCCTCGAAGGTCAGCAGCACGTCACCGATGCCGCGTTGCGTGAAGGTGGTCGTGGCGCCGCGGCCGCCGCCGTCCAGCACCGGCACGTTGGCGAAGACCTTGGCCACCAGGTCTCGCGCCTGGGCTTCGGTGCCGCCATTGGCGATGACGCTGCCCCAGATGGCCAGGTAGCTGTAGCGGCCGTTGCCCGAGGTCTTGGGGTTGGGGACGATCACCTGCACGCCGGGCCTGGCCAGGTCGGCCCAGTCCTTGATGCCCTTGGGGTTGCCCTTTTTCACGAGGAACAGGATGGTCGACGAGTACGGCGACGCGCCGTTGGGGAACTTCTGGCGCCAGTCGGCGGCGGCGAAGCCTTCCTTGGCGAGCTGGTCGATGTCGGTGGCCTGGTTCATCGTCACCACGTCGGCTTCCAGGCCGCCGATGACGGCGCCGATCTGCTTGCTGGAGCCGCCATGGCTCTGGTTCACGGCGACGGTCACGCCCTTGGCCTTCTGGGCGGCGATGAAGGCCGGATTGATCTGCTTGTACAGCTCGCGGGCCACGTCGTAGGAGACGTTCAGCAGCGTCGGGTCCGCGGCGAGCGCGGGCAGGGCGGTGGCCGAAGCGATCAGCGCGAGGACGGTGCGGCGGGTGGGCAGGAAGGAGGGCATGGCGGACCGGTCGATGGAACGAAGCCGCGAGGGTGCCCGAAGTCGCTTATTCGCGGAACGACAGTTTCCTTATTTCCTTATTCGAATTACGCCAAAGCGTGGCACAGAGCTTGCACCCCTCATGAGCATGCCGTTTGCGCTGACCACCCCACCCGTGGCCTCCGAGGAGGCCAACCGCCGGCTGACCTTGCTGCTGGAAAGCACCGGCGAGGGCGTCTTCGGCATCGACATGGACGGCTGCTGCACCTTCGTGAACCGCGCCGCCTGCGATCAGCTCGGCTGGCGCACCGAAGAGGTGCTGGGCCGCAACATGCACGCGCTCATCCACCACTCGCACGACGACGGTGCGCACTACCCGGAGTGCGACTGCCCCATCTTCAACGCCTTCCGCCGCGGCGAGCCCTGCCGCATCGACGACGAGGTGCTGTGGCGGGCCGACGGCAGCGCCTTCCCGGCCGAGTATTCGAGCTACCCGGTCATCGAGCATGGCCAGGTGCAGGGCGCCGTCGTCACCTTCGTCGACATCTCCGCCCGCCGCCAGGCCGAGGCCGCGCTGCGCGCCAGCCATGACGAGCTGGAGCAGCGCGTGGCCCAGCGCACCACCCAGCTGCGCGAGCTGGCCCACCACCTGGAGGCCGCCCGCGAGGCGGAGCGCAAGCGCATCGCCCGCGAGGTGCACGACGAGCTGGGCTCGCTGCTCGTGGCGCTGAAGATGGACGTGGACTGGCTGGCCCGCCGCGTCGGCGACCCCGGCCAGCGCGAGCCCATGGTGGCCAAGTGCCAGCGCATGGGCGGCCTGGTGGACACGGCGGTCGATTCGGTGGGCCGCATCATCACGGACCTGCGCCCCAGCATCCTCGACCACCAGGGCCTGTGGGCCGCGCTGGAGTGGCAGGCGCAGGAGTTCCAGCGTGCCGGCAGTGACGAGTGGCAGGTGGACGTCAAGATGCATGTCGCCGCCGGCGTCGCGCCTCCCGAAGGGGGCCTGGCCATTGCCGTGTTCCGCATCTTCCAGGAGGTGCTGTCCAACGTCGCCCGGCATGCGAGGGCGCGCCGGGTCGCCATCCGCATCGACGTGGACGCGCCGCCCGCGCCGGTGCTGTACCTGCAGGTGCGTGACGACGGCGTGGGCGCGGCGCCCGAGGCGCTGGAAGACGCGCGCAGCTACGGCGTGCTGGGCATGCGCGAGCGGGCGGCGCATTTCGGCGGGCGCATCGGCATCGAGAGCGCCCCCGGCCGCGGCACGACGGTTCGGCTGGTGATGCCGCTGGAGCAAGCATGAAGCCCCTCGTCCAAGGGGTACCTTGGCCGGTCCCCCGGGGGGGCGGCGATGCTTGCCGGATTGACCGTCAAGCAAATCGCCAGGACGGGCCGGCTTGGGAGCGGCCCGGCGCTCGGCCCGTGGAGAGAACATGATTCGTGTGCTGATCTGCGACGACCACCTCATCGTCCGCCAGGGCATCAAGCAGGTGCTGGCCGAGGCCGAGGACATCCGCGTGGTCGGCGAGGCCGCCAACGGGCCCGAGGCCATCCAGCAGGTGAGGGCGGCGCCGCCGGACGTCGTGCTGCTGGACATCGCGATGCCGCAGCGCGACGGGCTGGACATCCTGAAGGCGCTGAAGTCCGAGTTCCCCCGGCTGCCGGTGCTGATGCTGTCCACCTACCCCGACCGCCAGTACGCCGTGCGCAGCCTGAAGCTGGGCGCCGCCGGCTACCTGAACAAGAGCGCCGACAGCGAGCAGATGATCGACGCCGTGCGCAGCGTGGCGCGCGGCAAGCTGTTCATCACGCCCAGCGTGGCCGAGCAACTGGCCGGCGCCATCGGCGCGGGCGGGCGCACGCCGCAGGACGAGCAGCCGCTGCACGAGACGCTGTCGCACCGTGAGCACCAGGTCTTCCAGCTGCTGGCCGCCGGCCGCAGCGTCGGCGAGATCGCCGGGCAGCTGGTGCTGTCGCCCAACACGGTGTCCACCTACCGGGCCCGCGTGCTGGAGAAGCTCGGCGTGCGCAACGACGTGGAGCTGGCGCTGTTCGCCGTGCGCCGTGAACAACTGGGATAGGTGTGCTTTCAAAAAAGTAAAACCGCGTTCCGTTTTTGCGCGTTACATTGCCGGCCGCATGCAACACCGCGCCGGCTGGCGCACAGAAAGAGTTCCATGAGCGCCACCCAAGCCATCGCCGAAGCCTTCACCACCGCCCGCGCCGCCGGCCGTTCCCTTGACGCCTACCCTGGCACGCCGCCTGCCACGCTGGCCGAGGCCTACGCCATCCAGGCCGCCGCCATCGCCCGCTGGCCAGACGCCGTCAAGGGCTGGAAGGTGGCCCGCGTGAACCCGGCGTTCGCCGCGCAGTTCCCCGAGGAACGCCTGATCGGCCCGGCGTTTGCGCCCAACGTCCACCATGTCGAGGCTGGCGGCACGGCCACCTGCCCGGTGTTCGAGGGCGGCTTCGCGGCCGTGGAGGCCGAGGTCGTCATCGTCGTCGCGCAGGACGGCCCGGCCGGCAAGGCCGACTGGACGGCCGACACCGTGGCGCCCTTCGTCAAGTCCATGCACATCGGCGTGGAAGTGGCCAGCAGCCCGCTGGCGACGCTGAACGACGTCGGCCCGGGCGCGGTGATCTCCGACTTCGGCAACAACTGGGGCGTCGTCGTCGGCGCCGAGATCGCCAACTGGCGCGAGCTGGAAACGATTGACGTCGAGACCTTCATCGACGGCCAGTCGGTCGGCACCGGCAAGGTCGCCATCAAGCCGGGCCCGCTGGGCGCGCTGGCCTTCACGTTGAACAAGCGGGCGCAGCAGGGCACGGTGCTGAAGGCCGGCGACGTGATCTCCACCGGCATGATCACCGGCGTGCACGACATCCGCATCGGCCAGCAGTCGCGGCATGTGTTTGCGGGCGTGGGTGAGGTGCAGGTGCAGATCACCAAGGCCTGACGATGGCCCGTGCTTGAGCGACAACTAGCGGCGGAAGGTCTGGACGTAGCGCCTGGCCTCCTGCCCGACGACCTCGGCCAGCCCGGGCAGTTTCTCAACCAGCGGTGCCAGGTCCTGCAGCGCCTGCACGGTGATGGTGGCGAGTGCAGCCAGGCGGGCGTGCACCGCCGCTTTCGGGAGGCTGCAGCGGTGGCCGAAGTCCAGCAGGCCCTGTATTGCCGCAAAGAAGCTCTTGTTGCCCGCCAGCTCCAGCGCCAGCGTGTCCTCGGGGATGTAGAGCCGGGTGCAGACGATGTCGTAGGCCGGTGCCATCCATACCTGGCCGCTCACCTGCTCGTACAGCACGCCGAAATTCTTCATGTGGGCGTCGCCGTTGCCCAGGATGCACGACAGCGCCACCATGTCGAACAGCTGCGCACGCGCCGCCGCCCAGTGTTCGGGGCTGCAGTAAAGGCTCAGCAGCTTCAGCGCCAGGGAGTAGCTGCCGACGTATTTCTGGTCGGCATCGCGCCCGGCCAGCACCAGCATGTCCTCGAAACCGAGGATGCGGCCGTCGGCCGGGCGGTCGAAGCGGCGCATGACGAAGAGTTGGCCATCCTCCGAGAGGTAGAACTCCGGCACCGGGATGCCGGCGCGCCTGGCCACGCTCATGCAGAAGAACTCGTTGATCGCCAGGCCGGGGAACTCGCCCAGGCCGGACTTCACGATCAGTTCCGGCGTCGCCAGCGCCGCCTTGTAATCGGGTGATTGCAGACCTGAAGGCACCTCCGGTACCAACACCTTGGGCTGCACGCCGCTCAGGCCGCTGCGCATCAGGTAGGTGTCCACCAGCCGCGCGAACAGGTCCTTCGAGCCCCGGCTGGCGAGCAGGTCCGCCAGGCGCTCGCCCGGTGCCTCGGCCATCGGCGCCGCGCCCTCGGCCGAGAACCGCAGCCGCCCGATCGGCGCCTGCGAGCCGATGACGGTGAGCAGCAGCAGCGGGTCCATGCCCGTTGTCTTGGCCAGCCGCTGGCGCAACTGCTCCAGCACATAGCCTTCCGGCAGGTTCATCTGGAACACCGGGTGCAGCGAGGTGTGCACATAGGGCTTGATGCGGCGGGGCATGCCCAGCGCCGGTGCGGCCAACTCGCCGGCCTGCGGGTCGAATGTGAAGACGTAGTCGCCTTCCCGCTGCAGCCGCCCGGCCAGGCCCTGCGGCGTGTTGACCAGCACTGCGGCGGACGGCTCAGCCATGCTCGTCACCCAGCAAGGCGCCGATTTCCTCCAGTGTCGGCCGCTGTGCCGGCACCAGCTGGAACTGCGCACCCAGCGCGGCCGCCACGCGGGCATAGGACGCCACCGCCACGCCGGTGCGGCCGGCCTCGACATGGATGACCTTCAGCCTCGGGATGCCGGCGCGCTCGGCCACGTCCACCAGGCGCAGCCCGCGGGCCTGCCGCATCTCCTTGAGCTTGGCGCCCATGGCCTTGACGGTGGATTCGAAGTCATTCACGGCGGCTATAGGTATCGAATACGATTCTTGCCTTCAGACTAGTGTCGTATTTGATACCTGTCAACCGCATGTGCCTGCGATCAAGCCATCACGGCGGAGATGCCGGTGGTCGGCCAGCACGTGTCCAGCGCAATGGGCCGCAGCAGCACCGGCAGCGAGAGGAAGGTGCCGATGGCCGAGCAGCCGAGCAGGCAGCGACGATGGCCCAACGGCAGTGCTCGCGAGGTTTTTGGCCGGGAGGGCATGGCGGGCCTTCGTGCCGTGGGCTGGCGAAACGGTTCCACTGCTTCACGATGAAGATGAACGACGGCGTGCCGGATCGTTCGCCGGTATGCCGCGGGCTTGGATGCCGTCTGCGCCGGCTGTGATTCGGGGTGATTCGGGGCGAATGAATGGAACCTCACGATTGCGGCAGGTGTAAGGGTGTTGGGGTTCGCATTGCTCACCCCAACCTACCGGGCTAAAGATTCACGCAAGTACCGAAAAAACTCGGTAGGTTTGTAATGGCCGCTGTCGACGAGTTCAGAGAACTTGTCGTGCGCATTTATCAGCCACGGGTCTCTGACGACCGAAACAGGTTTCGGCCCTGGACGTTTACGCTCCTCACGCCATTTTTTTTGCTGGCTTCAGGACTCGCATAAAGGTCAGCTCTAGGTTGGTGCGCACATCGGTGCGCGACATTCCGATCAGTTGCATCACCCCTGTCGCGTTTTTTCGTTCAGGTCCTTTGATGATCTTTGCTTTGTCTTTTCGACGGTATTTTTTTCCAATTTCCACTGAACAAAATACGTTGGCGGCTGGTCCCGAGTAGTAGACGTTCTCAAGCGCTGCGGCGACTTGAAGCGCATTCAATTGATCCATGTCCCTTGGGTTGGCAATCGCCGTTTGGGAGGACTTGCGTGGCTCACATGCGTAGACCTGAGGATCGAAAAAACAGAGCATGTGTTTTGGAGACAGCGGGAAGAATATTTGAAGGCCTTTGCTTGCAAGTCCCGTGGAGCTGCCGAATCGCTCGAACTCCATAAACTGGTTGTACAAGACCACCGGGTTGTCGCAGGTAATGAACTCTGTGCCAGGAGCGGCGACTAATAGTCGATACTCAAGATCCATGATGAGGTGATAAAGCCTCAGCATCATGGCTATTGTGAAGTTTGCAGGATCAGCGTGGATTATGCGGACTTGCTGCAAATCCTTTGGATTGATTCGCGAGTCCTTGCTCAGAACCTCTTTCCATACTCCATCAGCCATCTCATCCATTGCGTCCGCTATATATGCGGTCCTTGCATATTGAAGCAAGGTGAGGATGCATAGGCTTTCATGATCAGGCGACATGGGAAGCGGCAGCAAGCCGCCGGGAAGCATGTCCCTGAGCAACTGCGCGAAAGCGCCCTCCAGTTGAGATAGACGATATTCGTGTTCCCCCTCCTTGCCGTACATGTAGTCCCGGTAGCACTGATTGCCCAAGTTTGCGTTATTGATGCTCCGAGCTAGCCGAAAGTTATAAAGGCAAACGCTCTTGCCGTCGGAGGAGAACCGTCGCAGATAGAAGCGCGGAACGTAGTGGTGCTTTTTATTTGCTGGCATGTACAGGGTTTGACTGTGACGCCGCTACCAGCGCCTCACGGAATTGATGATGCCAGTGCTACTTGCTGCACAGCGATGCTGCCGCGCCCCAGGAAATCCCTCGTAGTTCCACCCCTACAAAAACTCCCCGCCCACCACGATTCCGCTGAGGCGCGTCGGTTCCTAGAGTCGCTCCCAACCCCAGGAGCCCTCGATGACCCACGATCCCTACGATGCCGACCGGCCCTTGCTGATGCACTGCGCCTGCGGCCGCCACGGCAGTGCCGCCGAGCATGCGTCGGCTGAACTGAAGGCGCGCAGCGAGACGGCGGACTTCGAGGCCGAGTCGGCCAGCTTCATCGAGGCCACGCTGGTGAAGGCGCTGTTCCCGCAGGACGCGCTGCGCCGTCGCTTCCTGAAGGCCGTGGGGCGCAACTCCGCGATGGCCGCCATCGCCAGCGTGCTGCCCGTCGCATCGCTTCAGGCGATGGCCCAGGACGCCAACAAAGGCGCGCTGGAGAAGAAGGACCTGAAGATCGGCTTCATCCCCATCACCTGCGCCACGCCGCTGATCATGGCGCACCCGCTGGGCTTCTATGCCAAGCAGGGGCTGAACGTGGAGGTCGTGAAGACGGCGGGCTGGGCGCTGATCCGCGACAAGATGCTGAACAAGGAGGTCGACGCGACGCACTTCCTGTCGCCGATGCCGCTGGCCATCAGCCTGGGGCTTGGCGCGCCGGCCACGGCCATGAACGTGGCGACGATCCAGAACACCAACGGCCAGGCGATCACGCTGAGCGTCAAGCACAAGGACAGGCGCGACCCGGCGACCTGGAAGGGCTTCAAGTTCGCCGTGCCCTTCGAGTACTCGATGCACAACTTCCTGCTGCGCTACTACGTGGCGGAGGCGGGGCTGGACCCGGACCGCGACATCCAGATCCGCGTGGTGCCGCCGCCCGAGATGGTGGCCAACCTGCGGGCCGGCAACATCGACGGCTTCCTGGGCCCCGACCCGTTCAACCAGCGCGCGGTGTTCGAGGAGGTGGGCTTCATCCACATCCTCACCAAGGAGCTGTGGGACGGCCACCCGTGCTGCGCGTTCGGCACCAGCAGCGAGTTCATCCAGAAGCACCCCAATACCTTCATCGCGCTGTACCGCGCGGTGCTGACGGCCGCCGCGATGGCGCGCCAGGCCAAGAACCGCGAGCTGATCGCCAAGGTCATCGCGCCGCAGGCCTACCTGAACCAGCCCGAGACCGTCATCGCCCAGGTGCTGACCGGCAAGTTCGCCGACGGCCTGGGCAACGTGAAGGTGGTGCCCGACCGCGCCGACTTCGACCCCATGCTCTGGCAGGGCATGGCCGTGTGGATGCTGACGCAGATGAAGCGCTGGGGTTACCTGAAGGGCGACGTGAACTACCGGCAGATCGCCGAGAAGGTGTTCCTGCTGACCGACGCGCGCAAGCAGATGAGGGCGCTGGACATGGCCGTGCCGGACGACAAGGCCGGCGGCTACCCGAAGTTCAAGGTCATGGGCCGGGAGTTCGACCCGGCCAAGGCCGATGCCTACGTGAACAGCTTCGCGATCAAGCGCACCTGAGCCATGCAGTCGTTGAACTTCCGTGCAGCGCTGCTGTCGCTGCTGATCTTGGCCGTGCTGCTGCTGGTGTGGCAGCTCGCCACGCAGGCGCGAGCCACCGCGGCCGCGCCGGTGGCGGCGATGACACCCGAGCAGATCGAGTACGCCAAGCTGATGGGCAAGCCGGTGGACGCGGCGCCGGTCGCGGCCAAGAGCGGCTTCCCGACGCCGCTGCAACTGGGCGCCACCATCGCGCAGCAGCTGGCCGACCCCTTCTACGACCGCGGCCCCAACGACAAGGGGCTGGGCCTGCAACTGGCCTACTCGCTGGGCCGCGTGGGCCTGGGCTATCTGCTGGCGGCGCTGGTGGCCATCCCGCTGGGCTTCGTCATCGGCATGAGCCCGCTGATCCACCGCGCGCTGGACCCGTTCATCCAGGTCCTGAAGCCCATCTCGCCGCTGGCCTGGATGCCGCTGGCGCTCTACACGATCAAGGACTCGGCGGCCAGCGGCATCTTCGTCATCTTCATCTGCAGCCTGTGGCCCCTGCTGATCAACACCGCCTTCGGCGTGGCCGGCGTGCGGCGCGAGTGGCTGAACGTGGCGCGCACGCTGGAGGTCAGCCCGCTGCGCCGCGCGTTCGAGGTCATCCTGCCGGCGGCGGCGCCCACCATCCTGACGGGCATGCGCATCAGCATGGGCATCGCGTGGCTGGTCATCGTGGCCGCCGAGATGCTGGTGGGCGGCACGGGCATCGGCTACTTCGTCTGGAACGAGTGGAACAACTTGAGCCTGCCCAACGTGCTGCTGGCCATCCTCGTCATCGGCCTCGTGGGCATGGCGCTGGATCTCCTTTTCGCTCGTGCGCAGAAGGCGGTGACCTATGCCGATTGATGTCCCACCCCCGAAGCGCCTCCGGCGCTCCCCCTCAAGGGGGCGCAGCCAGCGGCCCGGCAAAGCCGGTTCCGCGGCTGCCGCTGTATGTCCGGCCGCCGTTGGCAGGCCGGCGAAAGCGGGTGGCGCCCAATGAACAACCAAACACTCGTGACCGTTGAAGCGCTCGCCAAGCGCTATGGCGACGCGACCGTCTTCGACGGCGTCAACTTCACGCTGACCGAAGGCGAGTTCGTTTGCATCATCGGCCACAGCGGCTGCGGCAAGACGACCATCCTCAACGTGCTGGCCGGGCTGGAGCAGGCTAGCGGCGGCCATGTTTTCATGGCCAACCGCGAGGTGAACGCGCCGGGGCTGGAGCGCGGCGTCGTGTTCCAGGGCCATGCGTTGATGCCGTGGCTGACGGTGCGCCAGAACATCGCGTTCGCGGTGCGCAGCAAGTGGCCGGGCTGGAGCCGTGCCGAGGTGGATGCGCAGGTGCAGAAGTACGTCGCCCTGGTCGGCCTGACGCCGGCGCTGGACAAGCAGCCCAGCCAGCTGTCCGGCGGCATGAAGCAGCGCGTGGGCATCGCGCGCGCCTTCGCCATCGAGCCGCGCATGCTGCTGCTGGACGAGCCCTTCGGCGCGCTGGATGCGCTGACGCGCGGCACCATCCAGGACGAGCTGCTGAAGATCTGCGCCGCCACGCGCCAGACCGTCTTCATGATCACGCACGACGTGGACGAGGCGATCCTGCTGGCCGACCGCATCCTGCTGATGGCCAACGGCCCGCAGGCGCGCGTGGCGGAGATCGTCGTCAACACGATGCCCCGCGACCGTCAGCGCGCCACGCTGCACCACGACCCGCAGTACTACCGCATCCGCAACCACCTCGTCGACTTTCTCGTCGAGCGCAGCGCCACGCTGTCGCACGGCAAGGCGCCGGAGCACCCGCCAGAAGTGCGGCCAGGCCTGGCGCCGGTCGCCGAAGTCATTCCCCTCGAATCCGTCCCCACCCATCAAAGGAGCCACGCATGAGCCGCCTCGAAGTCACCGAAAAAATCATCGCCACCAAGGTCGCCAAAGGCATCAAGTGGGCCGACGTGGCCGCCGACATCGGCCTCAGCAAGGAGTGGGTCACCGCCGGCTGCCTGGGCCAGATGACCTTCAACGACGAGCAGGCCGCCAAGCTGGCCAAGACCTTTGACCTCACCGAGGCCGAGACGCAGTGGCTCAAGGTCGTGCCTTACAAGGGCAGCCTGCCGACCAGCGTGCCGACCGACCCGCTGATCTACCGCTTCTACGAGCTGATCAGCGTCTACGGCACGACGTTCAAGGAGCTGATCCACGAGGAATTCGGCGACGGCATCATGAGCGCCATCGACTTCAAGATGGACCTGCAGCGCGAGCCCAACGCGGCGGGCGACCGCGTCAGCATCGTCATGAGCGGCAAGTTCCTGCCGTACAAGACTTACTGATTGGTCCAGCCCTTGCCGGCCTCACCCCGCTCGGCGGGCGCCGCCGGTGGCCTGGCACAGCGCGCGGCGGTGGCATGCTGCGCCCCATGGGCATCGCCGGCACGCTGAAGACCTGGGCCGCGCGCATCAAGCGCGACGGCCTGACGCTGTGGTTCGCGGCCCGGCACCCCGGGACGCCCTGGCATGCCCGGGCGCTGGGCGTCATCGTCGTGGCCTACGCGCTCAGCCCCATCGACCTGATCCCGGACTTCATCCCCGTGCTGGGCTATGTCGATGACGTGCTGCTGCTGCCGGCGCTGATCTGGCTGTGCATCCGGCTGCTGCCGGCCCAGGTGCTGGCCGACTGCCGCGCGCAGGCCGATGGCTGGATGGCGGCCCGGGGCGTCAAGCCCCGCAGCCGGGCCGGCGCCGTCGTCATCGTGCTGTTGTGGCTGGCCGCGGGCTACGCCTGCTGGCATCTGCTGGGCCTGGCGCCGCGCGGGGCCTCCTGACCCGACGCGGGCGTTCAGTCGCGCACCGCCAACATCACGGCATAGGCCTTGAACACGGCGGTGGCCGGCTGGCCCACGGCCAGCCCCAGGCCGTCCACCGCGTCGTTGGTGACGCTGGCCGTGACGACCGTGCCGCCCGGCAGCGTCAGGCCGATCAGCGATGACACCGCGCCGCGCTCCACGCGCGATACCGTGCCGGCCAGCTGGTTGCGTGCCGACAGCCGGTAGCCGCCGAAGTCCGTCACCAGCACCACCTCGCTGCTCTTCACCAGCGCCAGCGCCTCCTGGCCGGTGCGCACCTGCAGTTCCTGCGCGGCCTGCGTGGTCAGCGAGGCGGTCACCTCCTGCCCGCCGTCCAGCGCGATGCGCACGGTGGTCGTCGCGGGCCCCGGGTTCACGCCGGCGATGCGACCGAAGAACTGGTTGCGGGCGGTGGTCTTCATGCTCATCCTTTTCAGCAGCGCGTCCAGCGCCGGTTGCGTGGCCAGCCAGGCCGCCTGCTCGTGCAGGAAGGCGGCGTGGCGGGCCTGCAGCTCGCGCCAGGCGGCCAGCAAGGCCTGGCCCTCGGCCGTCAGCCGCGTGCCGCCGCCACCCGTGCCGCCGGTGGCCTTGTCCACCAGCGGTGCGTGCGTCAGCGCATCGGCGGCGTCCAGCACCAGCCAGGCGCCCTTGTAGCTGTAGCCGGCCGCCTTGGCGGCCTTCTGCAGCGAGCCGGTCAGCGACAGCGCGGCCAGCAGGTCGAAGAAGCGGCCGTCCAGCCGGCCGGCCAGGCGCAGCTCGCCCTGCAGCAGCGGGTGGTCGTGCGCGGTCATCCCAGCCGCGCCCGCAGGTCGTGCTCGCCGGGGCGCAGTCGCTCGGCGATGCGGCCGCCGTCGAACACCAGCACCTCGTCGGCCAGTTCGATCACGTCGTCCACGTCATGGCTCACCATCACGGCCGGCATGCCCCGCTGCGCGCACACGCGCTTCAGCTCCGCGCGCAACTCGCGCCGCAGCGCGCTGTGCAGCGCGGCGAAGGGCTCGTCCAGCAGCAGCACCTGCGGTTGGCAGGCCAGCGCGCGCGCCAGCGCCACGCGCTGCTGCTGGCCGCCGGACAGCGTGGCCGGCTTGCTGGCCGCCATCGCCGTCAGGCCGAAGGACGCGATCAGCTCGTCCACGCGCGCCGCGTCGTCGGCCTTCAGCCGCCGCCGCCAGCTCGTCAGGCCGAACGCGATGTTGTCGCGCACGCTGAGGTGCGGGAACAGCGCGTAATGCTGGAACAGGTAGCCCACGCCGCGCGCCTCGGGCGGCAGGTTGACGCCGGCGGTGCTGTCCAGCAGCGTGCGGCCGCGCAGCTTCACGTGGCCGGCCTGCACCGGCAGCAGCCCGGCCATGGCCTGCAGCGTCAGCGACTTGCCGGCGCCCGACGGGCCATACAGCGCGACGACCGGCGCGTCGGTGGCGAACGCGATGTCCAGGTCGAAGCGGCGGCGCGCGTCGCTGACCGAGAGCTGGAGGCGGACGTCGATCAAGGGCGCGCGAAGCCGTGCTTGGCGAGGAGGGCCTGCGCCTCGGCGCCGCCGAGGAACGCGACGAACTCGCGCGCCAGCGCCGGCTGCCGGCTGTCCGCGACGACCGCCGCCGGGTAGGTGATGGGCGCGTGGCCGCCCACCGTGGCCGCCACGCGCACCTTGTCCTTCGCGATCCCGGCATCGGTGCGGTAGACGAAGCCGGCCTCCACCTCGCCGCGGGCCACGTAGTCCAGCACCTGGCGCACGTTGTCGGCAAAGACGAGCTTGGGGCTGAGCGCCGACCACAGCTGCGCGCTGCCCAGCGCCTGCTGCGTGTAGCGGCCCACCGGCACGGAGGCCACCTTGCCGACGGCGATGCGCTTCACGGCGGGCCCCGCCAGGTCGACCATGCGCTGCACGGCGCTGTCGGCCGGCACCACCAGCACCAGCGCGTTGGCGGCAAAGTCGCGCCGCGTGTCGGCCGCGATGAGCTGCTGCGCCGCGCCGCGGTCCATGGTGTCCTGGTCGGCGCTGGCGAACACGTCCACCGGCGCGCCCTGGGCGATCTGCTGCACCAGCACGCCCGACGCGGCGAAGTTGAAGCGCACCGTCACGCCGGGCTTAGCCGCCTCGAAGCGCGGGCCGATGGCCTTGAACGCGTCCGTCAGGCTGGCCGCGGCGGAGACGGTCAGCTGCTGCGCGGCGGCCAGCAGCGGCAGCGAGCAGGCGAGGGCGGCGATCAGGCGTTTCATCATGGCGGGGTCGGGCGTTGCAGGAAGCGGTTGGACAGCACGAGGATGGCCACCGACACGGCCGACACGATCAGGGCCAGCAGCAGCGCGACGTCGTCACGGCCGGCCTGCACGGCGTCGTAGATGGCCATGGAGGTGGTCTGCGTCTGGCCGGGGATGGAGCCGGCCACCATCAGCGACGCGCCGAACTCGCCCATCGCGCGGGCGAACGCCAGCAGCGTGCCGGCCAGGATGCCGGGCCAGGCCAGCGGCAGCGTCACGCGCACGAAGGTGCTCCACGCGGACTGGCGCAGCGTGCGCGAGGCGGCTTCCAGGTGGCGGTCCACCTGCGCGAAGGCGCTGCTGGCGCCCTTGAGCACCAGCGGCAGCGCCACCAGCGTTGACGCGATGACGGCGCCGTGCCAGTGGAAGATGACCGTGTAGTCGAAGTGCTCGCGCAGCCAGGCGCCCAAGGCGCTGCGCCGGCCCATCAGCACCAGGATGCCGTAGCCCAGCACCGTGGGCGGCAGCACCAGCGGCAGCATGCACACGGCCTCCAGCACGCCGCGGCCCGGCAGCCGGGTGCGCGCGAACACCCAGCCCAGCGCCACGCCCAGCGCCAGCGCCAGCACGGTGGCCACGCCGGCCACGCGCAGCGTCAGCGCCAGCGGCGCGGCGTCGAACTGGGTCCAGAGGTCGGATGGCATCGTGTCGTAATGTAGTTCACTACATTGCGATGGACTGACGGCGGCGCGGGCATGCGCGGCGGACTATCCTGCCGGCCTGGAACGCCATGGACCTGCTCACCCATCTCTTCGCCCACCACGGCCTCGTCGCCGTGGCCGCCGCGGTGCTGCTGCACCAGCTCGGCGCGCCGCTGCCGTCCACGCCGCTGCTGCTGCTGCTGGGCGCGGAGTCGGCCACGCGCGACGGCTTTGCGTTCCGCGCCTTCGTGGCCATCACCGGCGCGGCCATGGTGGCCAACGCGCTGTGGTTCTGGGCCGGGCGGCGGCTGGGGCGGCGGGTGCTGAGCGCGCTGTGCGTCGTCTCCATCTCGCCGGACACCTGCGTGCGCCAGAACGAGCTCAGCTTCGCCCGGCGCGGCGTGCTGACGCTGCTGATCGCCAAGTTCGTGCCGGGCCTGTCCATGCTGGCGCCGCCGCTGGCCGGCGCGTTGGGCATGTCCACCGGGCGCTTCCTGAGCTGGAACCTGCTGGGCGCGGCCGCGTGGGCGGCCGCGGGCCTGCTGGCCGGCCGGGTGTTCCACGCGCAGATCGACGCGCTGCTGCGCGGGCTGAGCCAGCTGGGCGGGGCCGCGCTGGTGCTGGGCGCGGCGGTGGTGGCGGCCTACCTGGCTTGGCGGCTGTGGCACCGCGCGCGGGTGCGCCGCGAGCTCAACCGCTTCGAGCGGCTGGAGCCGGCCGATGTGGCGGCGCTGCAGCAGCAGGGTTGCCAGGTCGTGTTCGTCGACGTGCGCGGCGGCCCGCCGGCCACCCGCATCCCCGGCGCGCGCCACCTCGACCTCGGCGCGCTGGGCGACGCCGCGCTGGTGGGCTGGCCCGTGGAGGCGGAGTTCGTCACCTACTGCGCCTGCCCCAACGACGTGTCCGCCGCGCGGGCCGCGCAGTGGCTCAAGGCGCGCGGCTACCAGGTGCGCGTGCTGCGCGGCGGCGTGGACGCCTGGGTGCAGGCGGGGCTGGCACTGGAGCCGGCGTAGTCAGCGCCGTCCGACAGCGCGCCGCGAACGCTGCCGATGCCGCCGCTGGCACGCCGCGGCGAGAGTTGTTCCCAGGCCCGGCGACCGCCGGGCGTGCACAAGGAACATTCCCATGGCAGAAAAGCACACCCCCCTCCGCCTGGACGAGGCCGCGCTGAAGGCCGCCCGCAGCGACCTGGACGACGGCGCCGTGACGCCCGCCTACGGCCCCTGGCGCGACGACATCGTGAAGCTGCTCAACGGCGCGCTGGCCACCGAGCTGACCTGCGTGCTGCGCTACCGCCGGCACCACTTCATGGCCAGCGGGCTGGAGTCGCCCAGCATCGCCGACGAGTTCATGGTGCATGCGAATGCCGAGCTGAGCCATGCCGACCGCCTGGCCGAGCGCATCGTGCAGCTGGGCGGCGAGCCCGACTTCAACCCCGACGGCCTGCTGCAGCGCAGCCATGCGGACTACGACGCGGTGAACGACCTCAAGGGCATGATCCGCGCCAACCTCATCGCCGAGCGCGTGGCCGTCGAGAGCTACCGCCAGATGATCCACCTCGTCGCCGACAAGGACTCGACAACGCGTCGGCTGCTGGAGGACATCCTCGCCGACGAGGAAGAGCATGCCGACGAACTCAGCGACTGGATGACGCGCGCCTGACGCCGCACGCGGCGGCCCCGGCAGCAAGCAGCAGGAGATGGCCATGAGATTCACCAATCCCTTCTCGAAGCAACGCCCGCCTCGCTCGCTGGTGGCGCCGGACGGCAGCGTGCAGGTGGAGGCTCCCGCCGTCGCGCGGGCCCCGCGCGTCGTGGTGGCGCGGGCGCCGCGGCCGCGCTCGCGCGTGCTGCCGTGGCTGGTGGCGCTGGGCCTGGGCGCCGCGATCGCGGTGGTGGCCGTCGTGTCGCTGCAGGACCCGCGCTCGGTCGGCACGCAGCTGGACGCGGCCGTCGCCAGTGTGAAGGATGCCGGCAACCAGGCCGGCCAGGCGGTGGCCGAGTCCCAGGACGCCGCCGCGACCGCGTCGCGCGACGCGGTCGCGGGCGTGGGCACGGCCATCGATGACGCCGGCATCACGGCCAAGGTGAAGGCCGCGCTGGCGGTGGACCCGGCGCTGAGCGCGTCTCGCATCGACGTGAGCACCGCCAGCGGCATCGTGCGGCTGGACGGCCCGGCGCCCGACGCCGCCGCCAAGGCCCGCGCGACGGTGCTGGCGGCTGCCCCGCAGGGCGTGCGCGGCGTGGACAACCGGCTGGCGCTACCGCAGCCCGGCGGCGTGGTGGCCACGGGGCCGGCGCAGACGCCGTCGCCCCGCTGACGCAGGCGGATCGGCGCGCGCCCGCCGGCGTGTCAGACGCGCGGCAATTCTTCGCGCGCGGGCGGCCGGGTTTGTAAGCGGGCGCTGCGGCGGCTGCCGACTGTTGCATCCGACCTTGGCGCCGCGCCGGCGTGGCCCCACTGTGGCGGCTCCGTCAGTTTCCGTTCGCCTTGCCCATGGACAGCGCCAGCCAGACGCCCCGATCCCGCCTGCGTCAGAGATTCCTTCTTGCCGGGGGCCTCGCGCTGCTGGCTGCCGCCGCGCTGGCCTGGAGCCAGTGGCAGCAACAGGCCCGCACCGAGGCGAACGCCCGCAAGAACGCGACGGCGCTGGCCTTCGAGCAGCAGCCGGCGCAGTGGCTGGCGCATCCGCGCGAGGCGTCCGAGTTCCAGCGCGCGGTGCAGGCCGGCGAGGTGGCGGCCGTGGGTGTCAGCGGCCCGGTGGTGCTTTACACGACGCGCGACGGCCGCCAGCTCAGCACCCGGCTCATCGACTGCGGGCTGGGCTGCCGGCCGGAGCTCGTGGCCCGGCTGGGCGAACTCAGCGTGGCCCAGGGCTTCGCGCTGACCGACATCGACGTGGACGCGCGCACCGACGGCCAGCGCATCACCCAGTCGCTGGGCCATGCGGCGGCCGCGGCGGCGCCGCTGGCGGCGATCGCGCTGCTGGGCGGCCTGCTGCTGGTGCTGCAGTCGCGCGGCCTGCTGGGCCCGCGCACGCCGCTGGCGGAGAAGCCGCGCACGCGCTTCGACGACGTGGTGGGTGCCGACGAGGCGAAGAAGGCGTTGAAGCGCGTGGCCGCGTTCATGAAGGACCCGGCGCAGTACGCGGCCGTGGGCGCCAGGGCGCCGCGCGGCGTGCTGCTGGACGGCCCGCCCGGCACCGGCAAGACGCTGTTGGCCAAGGCGCTGGCCGGCGAGTGCGGCGCCAGCTTCATCAGCGTGGACGGGTCCTACTTCAGCGCCATGTTCTACGGCGCCGGCATCGGCAAGGTGCGTGAGCTGTTCAAGCGCGCCCGCGCCGCCTCGCCCTGCATCCTCTTCATCGACGAGATCGACGGCATCGGTCGCCGCAGCCATGGCCGCGAGGCCGGCGGCGGTGGCGGCGAGCAGGAGCAGAACCGCATCATCAACCGCCTGCTGGTGGAGATGGACGGCTTCTCGTCGCTGGACAACGTCATCGTCATCGGCGCCACCAACCATGTCGACAACCTCGACGAGGCGATGCGCCGGCCGGGCCGCTTCGACCTGATCGTGCGCACCGCGCTGCCGACGGCGCCGGAGCGCGAGGCGCTGTTCGGCCTGTACCTGGGCCAGGTGAAGGCGGCCGACGGCATGGACCTGGCGTCCATGGCGCGCACGGCCACCGGCATGTCGCCGGCCGACATCGCCAACTGCGTGAACCGCGCGGCGGCCTACGCGGCCGAGTCGGGGGAGTCACGGGTCAGCCAGGAGCGGATCTACCAGTCGCTGGAGACGCACCAGCTGGGCGGCGAGGTCAGCGCCACCAAGGCCGTCATCACGCCCGAGACGCTGCGCCGCATCGCCTTCCACGAGTCCGGCCATGCGCTGGTGGCGCATGTGCTGGCCGCCGGCAGCGTGGAGCGCGTCAGCATCGAGCCGCGCGGCCCGGCGCTGGGCGCCACCTACGTGACGCGGCACCACGAGGAGCCGCTGTACGGCGAGCGCGAGCTGCGCTCGCGCCTGGCGATGATGCTGGCCGGCCGCGAGGCCGAGATGATGGTGTTCGGCAACGCGTCGTCCGGCGCGGCCGACGACCTCAAGCGTGCCTCCGAGCTGGCTACCAGCATGGTGGGCTCGCTGGGCTTCGGCAAGACCTTCGGCCTGCTCAGCATGGCCGGCGTGCCCCGGGAGCTGATCGGCCCGGACGTGCAGAAGTCCGTGCTCGACGAGGCCCGCCAGCTGCTGGAGGCCGCGCAGGCGGAATGCCGGCGCGTGCTGGAGGCGCAGCGCGACCGGCTGGAGGCGCTGACCGAGCTGCTGCTGGGCCAGGAGACCGTCAGCGGGGCGCCGCTGAAGCGGGTGTTGTCGGGGGCGTAGCGGGCCACAGCGTCGGCGAGACCCGGGCCGCATTCGCCCGGTAGACCTGCTCGGCGTCCAGCGGCAGCAGCAGGCGCTGCTGCACCAGCGCCTGGGCCGCCGCCTCGATGCGGGCGAGGTAGTCCGCGCGTGTCGGATAGCGCTCGGACACGGCTGCGCGCGGGTCGCCGGCGGGCCGGCTGGCCGCATCGACGGCGAACGGCAGCGCCGCGCCGGCAGCGCTGCAGCCCTCGCCCTCGGCATGCCCGGGGCCGCGCAGGTTCCAGCCCAGGTAGGTGGCCAGCGGCACGGCCACTTCGGGCGTCGCGATGCCGGCGGTCTCGTTGCCGTCGGCGTTCACGGCCGGCACGCGCTGCACGTACGGCCGGGTCAGTTCCACGCGCGGCAGGCCGTCCCGGTGCGTGGTGACGAACAGCGCGCTCAGCCGGCCGGTGCCGGCCAGTGGCACGGGGGCGGGCGCCACCGCGGTGCCGCCGGCCACCGTCGGGTGGCGCGAGGCCGGCGGCGGCGTGCCGTGCACCACCCAGGCCTCTAGCGCGACGAGCAGCGCGCGCTCGAATGGCGTCATCGTCACCGGGCTCGCCGCAAAGCGGCACATCGCGCCGGCGGCCGGCGGCGTCACGAGGCCGGTCGTCACGCCGCCGCCGCCGCCGTGCTGCGTGCCGGGCACGAGGTAGTAGCGCACGTTGTCCGGCAGCGGCACGTCACGGCCGGCGCCGTCGGTCACGTTCAGCGAGCCGCGCCCGCCCCACCACTCGAAGCTGCCGTCGATCTGCATGAGCTTGGGGCAGGTGTCGTCGGCCTGGCAGCGCTTGAGCAGGCCGTCGTGGCGGCCGCTGACGGGATCGGTGAAGGTCGCGTAGCTGAACGGGAACTGGTCGCCCTGAATGAAGTGGTCCTCATGCTGGCGCGACCAGCGGCCCTGCTGCGCGAAGCGCACCGCCGTCCAGGTGCGGCGGCCGCCGGGGATGATGGCCAGCACCCCGTCGAACACGCGCCCGCCGTCAGCGCCGCGGTTGAAGCCGTGGTACAGGAAGTCGCGCAGGAAGCGGCCCGATTGCGACGTGCCTTCGCCCAGCACCGCATCGAAGTTGGTGGCCGGCTCGGCCGCGCAGCTGCGGCCGGCGGCGCAGGCTGCGGCCTTCATGTCGTTCAACGGGTTGGGCTGGCCCTGCGCGTCGGCGGGGGCGTTCTTCAGGAAGCTCAGCAGGTCGCGCACGGCCGCGAAGCCGATGGCGGCCACGCGCGGCTCGGCGGCGCGGTAGACGAAGCTGTAGATCGTGCCCTTGTCGGGCGCCACGGTGCCGCCACCGGCCACCGGCAGCGCGGCGGGCGGCGTGAAGCGCACGGCGACCCGGCCGTCGTGCTTCCGCACATAGGCCCAGTCGGTGACGGGCGCGGCGGGCGTGCCGGCGTAGTCGGCCTGGCCGTCGGCATTGCCCCAGGCGCGCCGGGCGGTGAACTGCACCTCGCGGCGGTCTTCCAGCGAGGCCGGCCGGTAGCTCAGCGCAAAGGTGGTGCCGCCGCCGGCCTGGTCGGGGATGAACTCCTCGCGGCTCAGACCGGTCAGCGGCGAGCCGTCGGCCGCGGTCGCGACGGGAAAGCGCGTGCCCAGCGCGGCCGTGGCGCCGCGGCCGGTCTGCGCGATGTCGCCCTGCCAGCCGCTCCAGACCACGGTGTAGCCGCGGCGCAGCAGCGACGGGAAGTCGGCACTCGGCGCGGCGCCGTCGGTCAGTGCGCCGCCGCCGATGAACACGTCCTGGCCCAGCCGGCCGCCGCGGTTCACGACGTCGTAGAACAGCAGCCGGCGCGCATCCCGCGCGTGTTTGGGCCGCAGCACGGTGGCGTCGGTCGAGTAGCGCACCCAGCCGTCGGCGTCGCGCGGCGCCAGCGCCAAGTCCACGATGGCGGCGTTGTCGGGGTGGGCGGGGTCCAGCCGGCCATGCACGATGGCGGTGATGACCACGTAGGGCCCGGCCGCGCCGGCCGGCGCGGCGCCGCCGTAGGCCTCCTGCGTGGCCAACACCTCGAAGCGGTCGACGACGCCCGCCGGCGTGGCCGACGCGCCGGGGCCGGCCAGCGCCAGCGCCAGCGACACAGTCAGGAAACGCATGCGCAACAGTCCTCCCAGAGCAGCGGGAAGGCAGCTTACTGCGCGTCGGGTGGCGCGGGCCGTAACGGCGGGCGAGCCCCGGGGCCGTCGCAGGGTCAGGTGTTGCGGTGGCTGTATGAAATTACAGTATCATGCCGCCATCGCAGTTGCCCGGTGTGGGGTGCACACCTCGGCGTTCAAGCCCGGCGGCCTCCAGGTTGCCGGGCTTTTTTTATGCGCCGCGCAGCGCGGCCAGTTCCGAGCGCAGCGCGGCGTTCTCCGCCTCCAGCTCGGCGACGCGTTGCTGCAGCGAGGCCAGCGTCGGCAGCGGCGCGGCAGGCACGTCGGCCGCCGGCGTGTTGTCGTCGGGCTCGGGGCTGGGGGCGGGCAGGCGGCGCTTGGCCTCGCGCACGCGCTTGGCGGCCTGCTTGAGTTCCTCCGCGCCGGCAGCCGCCGCGGCGGCCTGCTCCTCGGCCGGCAGGCTGGCCACGGCGGCGGCGGCGTTGATGGACACGACGCCGGCCTTCACGGCGGCCACCAGCTCCGGCGCGCCCTGTTTCTGGATCTTCTCGATGAGCACCACCTGGTTGCTGGACAGCCGGGCCGCGCGGGCCAGCGCCTCGCGCGTGGCCAGCGCGTCCTGCTCGCTCATCGGCGCCGGTGCGGGCGCCGGGGGCGCGGCGGCCTCCACCGGCGTGTCGGCGCTGGGCGACGGCGGCGCGCTGCGGGCGCGCCGTTCGGCGACGATCTCGCGCTTGCGCAGCGCGAGCACGCCGCGCTGGAAGTCGGAGATGCTGCGCCGGCCCAGGTGCTGGTCGATCATCCACAGGTGCACGTCTTCCACGGACGTGAAGCGCGTGTTCTGCACCGTCTGGAACGGCAGGCCGTGCTTGGTGCAGATGCCGTAGCGGTTGTGCCCGTCCACCAGCACGTTGCCCCACAGCACCAGCGCGTCGCGGCAGCCCTCCGCGAGGATGCTGCGCTCCAGCGCATCGTGCTCCTCGGGCGTCAACGGATCGATGTATGCCTTGAGTTCTTCGTTGACGACGATGTCCATGGAGCCGCGGCCGGAAAAGAAAAAGCCGTTGAGGGCTCAACGGCTTTTCGGGATTCGGTGGTGGAGAGGAGGAGGATCGAACTCCCGACCTCCGCATTGCGAACGCGGCGCTCTCCCAGCTGAGCTACCCCCCCACGCGAAGCGCGCAGTATAGCCGCGTTGCGGGCTGCTATCGTGCAACGTCATGACGCCCCGCAAGACAGAGGCCTGGTTCGAGGCCCAGTACAACAACCGGCAACGGGTGGCGGACAGCGCCGATGTGCTGGCGCGCTGGGCCGAGGCCTCGGCACTGGTGCGCAGCCGGGCAAGCTGCACGCTGGATGTGCGCTACGGGGCGGACCCGAAGCAGACGCTGGATGTCTTCGCGCCCGACCCGGCCTTCGCGGGCGGCTTCGCGCCGGTGCTGGTGGTGGTGCACGGCGGCTGGTGGCGGTCGCTAGACAAGTCGGACTACAGCTTCCTGGCCGCCAGCTTCACGGACGAGGGCGCGCTGGTGATGGTGCCCAACTACGACCTGTGCCCGGACGTGAGCATCGAGCACATCGCGATGCAGCTGACCGAGGCGTTGGCCTGGGCCTGGCGCCATGCCGCCGAGCATGGCGGCGACCCCAGCCGCATCGTGCTGCTGGGGCACTCGGCCGGCGGGCACCTGGCGGCGATGCTGAGCTGCTGCGACTGGAAGCGCGTGGCCCGTGATCTGCCGCGGCGGCTGGTGCAGTCGGCGATGTCGGTCTCCGGCGCGCATGACCTGGCACCGCTGCTGCACGTGCCGTTCCTGCGCGAGGACCTGCGGCTGGACGCGGCGGCCGTGCGACGGCTGAGCCCGGTGCGCTTTCCGCCGCCCGCGGCGCCGCAGACGCTGGTGGCGCTGGCGGGCGCACGGGAGAGCGAGGAGTTCCGCCGGCAGAACCGGCTCATCCGCCAGGCCTGGGGCGCCCGCGCCGTGCCGGTGTGCGAGGAACTGCCGGGCTGCAACCACTTCACGGTGCTGCACGACCTGGCGGACCCGCAGGGGCGGTCCCACCAGCTGCTGCGGCAGCTGCTGGGGCTGCGCTGGTACAGCGGGCTGCTCTGAGCCGCCCGCTACGCGGGCAGCGACACCGCGTCCAGCAGCTCGCTCTCGATCTGCAGCTGCGCCTTGTTGTGCTGCAGTGCCGGGCCGTCGACGAGGAAGGTGTCTTCCACGCGCTCGCCCAGCGTGGAGATCTTGGCCAGCTGCAGGTTGATGCCGTGGCGCGCCAGCACGCGCGCGATGGCGTAGAGCAGGCCGGCGCGGTCGCTGGTGCTGATGGTGAGCAGCCAGGCCGTGGCGCGCTCGTCGGGCCGCAGCGAGATGCGCGGTGAGTACGGGAAGCTCTTCACGCGGCGCGACAGCCGGCCGCGGCGCGGCTCGGGCAGCGGGCCGCCGGCCTGCAGCGCGGCGGCGAGCTTCTGCTCCACCAGCGGCACGAGGTCGCGGTGGTGCACGTCGGCCTCGGGGCGGATGGCCTGGAAGGTGTCCAGCGCGTAGCCCTTGCGCGTCGTGTGCACCTTGGCGTCGAGGATGCTGAAGCCGGCGCTGTCGAAGTAGCCGCAGATGCGGGCGAACAGGTCGGGCTGGTCGGGCGCGTAGACCAGCACCTGCAGGCCTTCGCCGATGGGCGAGGGGCGGGCGCGAACGACTGGCACGGCAGTCTCGACATGGCGCCACAGCGAGCGCGCATGCCAGGCCAGCTCGGCGCCGTCGTGACGCGCGAAATAGCTGACGGCCAGCGTCTTCCACAGCGGCTCCTCGGTGCCGGGCAGCTGCGAATGCAGCGCCAGGTCCTGCCGCGCCTCCTGCTTGCGCGTCTCGATCTCGGCGTCGAGGTTCAGCGGCGCGCCGCCCAGCGCGCGCAGCGTGATGCGGTACAGGTCCTCCAGCAGCTTGCCCTTCCACGCGTTCCAGACCTTGGGGCTGGTGCCGCGGATGTCGGCGACGGTCAGCAGGTACAGCGCCGTGAGGTGGCGCGCGTCGCCCACCTTGACGGCGAACGCGGCGATGACGTCGGGGTCGGCCAGGTCTTCCTTCTGCGCGACGCGCGACATCGTCAGGTGGTGCTCGACGAGGAACACGCACATCGCCGTGTCCTCGGGGCTCAGCCCGTGCTGGCGGCAGAAGCGCTTCACTTCGACGGCGCCCAGTTCGGAGTGGTCGCCGCCGCGGCCCTTGGCGACGTCGTGGAAGAGGGCGGCGATGTAGAGCAGCTCGGGGGCGTCGAACTGCGCCGCGAGCTGCGAGCAGAACGGGTACTCGTGGACATGCTCCGGCACGAAGAAGCGCCGCACGTTGCGCAGCACCATCAGGATGTGCTGGTCCACCGTGTAGACGTGGAACAGGTCGTGCTGCATCTGGCCCACGATGGCGCGGAACACCCACAGGTAGCGGCCCAGCACCGAGGTCTGGTTCATCAGCCGGAAGGCGTGCGTCTGGCCCTCGTGGTGGCGCAGCATGGCCATGAAGGTGGCGCGGTTGACCGGGTCGCGGCGCCAGGCGGCGTCCATCAGGCCGCGTGCGTTGTACAGCGCCCGCAGCGTGCTGGCCGACAGGCCCTTGATGCCGGGCGTCTGCTGGTAGACGAGGAAGGTGCGCAGGATGGCGTGCGGGTCCTGCAGGTAGAGGTCGTCGGTGGCGACCTCCAGCATGCGGCCGCGGTCCAGGAAGTCGATCTGGCCCTCGATGGGGCGCAGCACGCCGGGTTCCGACTCGTTGATCTGCTCCTCGAGGTTGAGCAGCAGGATCTGGTGCAACTGCGTGACGGCCTTGGCCGCCCAGTAGTAGCGCCGCATCAGCACTTCGGACGCGCGCTGCGATGGCGTGCTTTCGAAGCCGAAGCTCTGCGCCACGGCGGTCTGCAGGTCGAACACGAGGCGGTCCTCGCGCCGGCCGGCCACCGCGTGCAGCCGTGCGCGGATCAGGCGCAGCTGGTTCTCGTTGCGCTGCAGCTGGCGGCTCTCGAACGGCGTGATGAGGCCGCGCTGGGCCAGCGCCTTCCACGTCGTGCCGAAGCCCGCGGCACGCGCCACCCAGATCAGCATCTGCAGGTCACGCAGGCCGCCGGGGCTTTCCTTGCAGTTGGGCTCCAGCGCGTAGGGCGTGTCGTCGAACTTGGTGTGGCGCTGCAGGCTCTCCAGCGTCTTGGCGCGGAAGAAGGCCTTGGGGTCCATGGCCTGCATGAAGCGCGCATGCATGGCGCGGAACAGCGCTGCGTCCCCGGCCAGCGGGCGGGCCTCCAGCAGCGCGGTCTGGATGGTCACGTCGCCGGCCGACTCCGACAGGCATTCGCCCAGCGTGCGCACCGAGGAGCCGATCTCCAGACCGACGTCCCAGCACGACGTGATGAAGGCCTCGATGGCGGTCTTGGCCGGCCCGGGCTGGTAGGCCTCGACGCCGTCGGGCAGCAGCACCAGCACATCGACGTCGGAGTAGGGGAACAGCTCGCCGCGGCCGTAGCCGCCGACGGCCGCGAGGCAGGCGCCCGCCGGCATGCCGGCCTGCGACCAGAGCGCGCGCAGCGTCTCGTCCACATGGCGGGCCAGCCGGCGCAGCAGGCGCTCGGCGCCGGCCTGGGTGGGGCGCTCGGCGAGGAAGCCGTCGATCAGCGCCTGCTTGCCAGACTTGAACTGCTGGCGGAGTTCGGCGAGCGTCGTCACCGGTCAGGCGGCGGCGGTGGCGGCCTGCGTGATGAAGGCCGGCGGCGGCGGGCTGCCGGCCGACACGGTCATCACCTCGTAGCCGGTCTCGGTGACGAGCAGCGTGTGTTCCCACTGGGCGGACAGCGAGCGGTCCTTGGTGGCGATGGTCCAGCCGTCACCCATCTCGCGGATCTCGCGCCGGCCGGCGTTGATCATGGGCTCGATCGTGAACATCATGCCCGGCACCAGCTCGTCCAGCGTGCCCGGGCGGCCGTAGTGCAGCACCTGCGGCTCCTCGTGGAAGACACGGCCGATGCCATGGCCGCAGAACTCGCGCACGATGGAGAAGCCGGCGTTCTCGGCGAAGGTCTGGATGGCATGGCCGATGTCGCCCAGCCGCGCGCCGGGCCGCACCTTGGCGATGCCCTTCCACATGGCCTCATAGGTGAAGGCGCACAACCGCTTGGCGGCGATGGAGCCGTCGCCGACGACGAACATGCGGCTGGTGTCGCCATGCCAGCCGTCCTTGATGACGGTGACGTCGATGTTGACGATGTCGCCGTTCTTCAGCGGCTTGTCGTTCGGGATGCCGTGGCAGACCACCTGGTTCACCGACGTGCAGATGGACTTGGGGTAGGGGATGTAGCCGGGCGGGCAGTAGTTCAGCGGCGCCGGGATGCCCTGCTGCACGTTGACGATGTAGTCATGCGCGAGCTTGTCCAGCTCGTTGGTCGTGACGCCGGGCTGGACGTGGGCGGTGAGCATGTCCAGGACTTCGGACGCCAGGCGCCCGGCGATGCGCATGCCCTCGACATCGGCAGCGGTCTTGATCGTGATGGCCATGGGGGGATTATCAACAAGCGGGCCGAGCGCCGGGCCGCTCCCAAGCCGGCCCGCACCTGACAATGCTCGCGGCTCGATGCCGCGCGCATTGCCGTCCCCTCGGGGGACCGATCAGGCTGGCCGGCGTTCAGCCGGCGCAAGACTGGGCGAGGGGCGGTCTGTGCCTCAGTCTTTCCAGATGTCCATGCCCATGTAGGCCGTGGCCAGCACGACGATGCCGAACGCGATGCGGTACCAGGCGAACACGGCGAAGCTGTGGCTGGACACGTAGCGGATCAGCCAGCGGATGCACAGCAGCGCGCTGATGAACGCGAAAACCAGGCCCACGGCGAACATCGGCAGGTCGGCCCAGGCCAGCGCATCGCGCTGCTTCAGCACCGAGTAGGCGCCAGCGCCCATCAGCGTCGGGATGCCCAGGTAGAAGCTGAACTCGGTGGCCGCCTTGCGCGACAGGCCCAGCACCAGGCCGCCGATGATGGTGGCGCCGGAGCGGCTGGTGCCCGGGATCATCGCCAGGCACTGCAGCAGGCCCACCTTCAGTGCGTCCAGCGGCGTCATGTCGTCCACGGTCTCGACGCGGGCGCGGCGGCTGCCTTGCAGGTCCATGTCGCCGTACAGGCGCTTGTGGCGGGCCTCCACCCACAGGATGATGACGCCGCCGACGATGAAGGCCAGCGCCACCGGCACCGGGTGGAACAGGTGGGCCTTGATGACCTTGCCGAACGCCAGGCCCAGCACGACGGCGGGCAGGAAGGCGATCAGCACATTGAGCGCGAAGCGCTGCGCCTGCGGTTCGCTGGTGATGCCGCGCACCGTGCGGGCCAGCCTGGCGCGGTATTCCCAGACGACCGCGAACATCGCGCCCGTCTGCACGGCGATCTCGAAGACCTTGGCCTTCTCGCCGACGAAGTTCAGCAGCGAGCCCGCGAGGATGAGGTGTCCCGTGGACGAGATGGGCAGGAACTCGGTCAGCCCCTCGACGATGCCCATGACGGCGGCTTTGATCAGCAGGAGAACATCCACGTGTACAGCTCCGGGGGAAAACGCAAACGAATGCAAAAAGGCGGCGCAGTGTAGCCAGCGGGGATGGCGCGGCCTTGCAGCGAGCTGCCAGCGGCGGCTACATTACTGACCGTTCGGTCATTAACTCAGCCCTCTTGGCCACCGTCACCCCCCGTCAACGCCGCAAGGACGCCCGCCCGCAGGAGCTGCTGGACGCGGCGCTGGCGCTGTTCGTCGAGAAGGGCTTCGCCGCCACGCGCAGCGAGGAGATCGCCGCGCGCGCCGGCGTGGCCAAGGGCACGCTGTACCGCTACTACCCGAGCAAGGACGAGCTGTTCAAGGCCATGGTGCGCGACAACCTGTCCGTGCACATCGCCGAGTCGGCCGCGCAGGCGGCGCTGCACACCGGCTCCATTGCCGAGCTGCTGCACCAGATGATGCGGGCCTGGTGGGCCAAGGTGGGTCATGGCAATGCGGGCGTGGTCTGCAAGGTCATGATGGTGGAGGCCCGGCATTTCCCCGAGCTGGCGCGCTTCTACGTGGATGAGGTCATCAAGCCCTCGCAGAACCTGATCGGCGGCCTCATCGAGCGTGGCATCCGCAGCGGCGAGTTCCGCGCCGTGCCGGTGGAGGCGACGGTGCACCTGCTGATCGCGCCCATGCTGCACATGCTGCTGCACGAGCACTCCTTCGGCGACTACGACATCTGTCACCAGACCATGAGCGCCGAGGAGTTGCTGGACGCGCAGATGGCCTTGCTGCTGCACGGCCTGCTGGCCGCCGGCGGCCCGCGCGGCTAGGGGTGGCCGGCCCGGCCCGCCGCGCACCTAGAATTTTGGTTTTTGTCCTGCCGCACCGCGCCCCGGAGAACCAGATGAACGTCGAACAAGCCCGCTTCAACATGATCGAGCAGCAGATCCGCCCTTGGGACGTGCTCGACCCCAGCGTGCTGGAGCTGCTGCACGTCGTGCACCGCGAGGATTTCGTGCCTGCGGCGCACAAGTCCCAGGCCTTCGTCGACATCGAGCTGCCGCTGACCGCCACGCGCCGCATGCTGGCGCCCAAGGTCGAGGCCCGCCTGCTGCAGGAGCTCAACGTGCAGCGCCACGAGAAGGTGCTGGAGATCGGTGCCGCCACGGGTCACCTGGCCGCGCTTCTGGGCCACAAGGCGCAGCGCGTGGTGGCCGTCGAGGCCGATGCCGGCCTGGCCGCACAGGCCGCCGCCAACCTCAAGCGCGCGGGCGTGCTGAATGTCAGCGTGCTGAACCAGGACGGCGCCGCCGGCGTGCCCGCCGAGCAGCCGTTCGACGCCATCCTGCTGTCGGGCTCCGTCGCCGCCGTGCCGCAGGCGCTGCTGGACCAGCTGAAGGTCGGTGGCCGGCTGGCGGCCATCGTCGGCGGCGAGCCGGTCATGCGCGCCGTGCTGATCACGCGCAAGGGCGCCAGCGAGTTCAGCACCGTGGAGATGTTCGACACGGTGGCCGGCCGCCTGCCCGGTTTCCCCGAGGCGCCGGCGTTCAGCTTCTGACCCGGATGCCGCCCGTCGCTGCCAGCTGCCGCCTGACGCCTTTTAGGGGCAACTCGTCACATGGCTTCAGTCACCGCCGGGCTTTGCGTCTATAACCCCGGCCGCTGCTCAAAATCACTGCTCCAGCCAAGGAATCCCATGCGCTTCGTTTCCGCCCAACGCCCGATCCTGCAACCGCTGGCCCTCGCGGTCGGCCTTCTGCTCGCGGGCGCGGTCCAGGCCCAGAGCCTGCAGGAGCTCTACGACGCGGCACGGGGCTATGACGCGACCTATCTGGCCACCAAGGCCAGCGCCGATGCCGCCGCCGCCCGCGCGGCGCAGGCCGAGGCGCTGACCAAGCCGACGCTGGGCCTGTCGGCCTCGGGCACCGAGGCGCGCACCGAGCCGCCCAGCGGCAACGGCGTCACGGCCCGCACGCTGACGGCCGGTCTGCAGGGCAAGTATTCGGTCTACAACGCGGCCAACGCGCCCACCATCGACAAGGCGCGTCGCGGCTACGCGGTGGCGCAGGCCGACCTGGAGTCCGCCGAGCAGGACCTCATCGTCCGCCTGGCCACGGCTTATTTCGATGTGCTGGCCGCGAAGGATGCGCTGTCCACCACGCAGGCCAACAAGGCCGCCATTGCCGAGCAGCTGGCGTCCGCCAAGCGCAACTTCGAGGTCGGCACGGCCACCATCACCGACACCCGCGAGGCGCAGGCCAAGTACGACCTGGCCGTCGCGCAGGAACTGGCCGCCGACAACGACCTGCGCGTCAAGCGCGTGACGCTGGACCAGTTCGTCGGCCGCGTGGGCGTGGAGCCCAAGAGCCTGGCCCAGCCGGTGGCGCTGCCGGCGCTGCCCAGCAACGTCGTCGATACCTGGGTCGCCACGGCGGATGAACAGCACCCCGCCGTGCGCAAGGCGCGCCTGGGCCTGGAAGTGGCCCAGCTGGACACCCAGATCGCTCGCGCCGGCGAGCGCCCCACGCTGGACGCCAGCGCCACGCTGGGCGGCCAGAACCTGCACAACAGCCTGAACGGCCTGGCGGCGCAGTCCTCGGGCGTGGGCACCACGAAGAACGCCAGCATCGGCCTGACGCTGACCTACCCGCTCTACACCGGCGGCCTGACGCAGAACCGCATCAAGGAAACGCTGGTGCTGGAGGAGAAGGCCCGCAACGACCTGGACTACGCGCGCCGCAGCGTCGCCGAGGCCACGCGCCGGGCCTTTTTCGGCGTGCAGTCGCTGAAGGCGCAGGTCGCCGCCTACGAGGCCGCCGAGTCGTCCACCAAGCTGGCGCTGGAAGCCACGCAGCTGGGCTACAAGGTGGGCGTGCGCGTGAACCTGGACGTGCTGAACGCGCAGACCCAGCTCTACTCCACGCAGCGCGACCTGGCCAAGGCGCGCTACGACGTCGTCGTCAACAGCCTCAAGCTGCGCCAGGCGTCGGGCCAGCTGCGCGCCGAGGACCTGAGCGCCGTCAACACGCTGCTGGTCAAGTAGACCGCCTGCCGGCGGCCACGGTGAACCCCGCTGCGGCGGGGTTTTTCATGCCGGGTTGCCGATCACGTTGAGCGGGATCTTCAGGTAGCTGACGCCGTCATCCTCGGGCGGCGGCAGCTGGCCGGCGCGGATGTTGACCTGGATGGACGGCAGGATCAGCGTGGGCACGTCCAGCGTCGCGTCGCGTGCCTGGCGCATCTGCACGAACTGCGCCTCGCCGATGCCGTCGCGCACATGGATGTTGGCCGCGCGCTGCTGCGCCACGGTGCTCTCCCAGGCCGGCGCGCGGCCCGCGGGCGGGTAGTCGTGGCAGACGAACACGCGCGTCTCGGGCGGCAGCGCGAGGATGCGCTGCATGGACGCGTACAGCGCGTGCGCGTCGCCGCCGGGGAAGTCGGCGCGGGCCGTGCCGACGTCGGGCATGAACAGCGTGTCGCCGACGAACACCGCGCCGTCCACGACATAGGCCATGTCCGCCGGCGTGTGGCCCGGCACCAGCAGCGCTTGCGCCGGGGTCTCGCCGATACGGAACACCTCGCCGTCCTGGAACAGGTGGTCGAACTGCGTGCCGTCGGGCAGGAAGCCGCGTTCCAGGTTGAACAGCTTCTTGAACGTGGCCTGCACCTGCGTGATGTGCTCGCCGATCGCGATGCGGCCGCCCAGCTGCTGCTGCAGGTAGCGGGCGCTGGACAGGTGGTCGGCGTGGGCGTGGGTCTCCAGGATCCACTGCACGGTGAGGCCCTGCTCGCGCACATGGGCGATGAGCCGGTCGGCCTGCTGCGTCGTGGTGCGGCCGGACTTGAAGTCGAAGTCCAGCACCGGGTCCACGATGGCGGCGCAGCGGCTGGCGGTGTCGGCGATGACGTAGGAGACGGTGCAGGTCTTGTCGTCGAAGAAGGCCTGGACGGTGGTGCTGGCGGCCATGCGGGCTCCCGGTTGGTTCAATCTGTTGACGAATAATATATTTATTTGCATAATGAAGTCAACGTCACGGAGCCCACCATGCCCGATCCCGTCATCGACCCCACCACGTTGCGCCGCGCCGCCGGCCAGGCCGTCGCCGCGCTGAAGGTGCTGGCCAACGAAGACCGCCTGCTGCTGCTGTGCCAGCTGTCGCAGGGGGAAATGTCCGTCAGCGAGCTGGAGGAGGTGCTGGGCATCCGCCAGCCGACGCTGTCGCAGCAGCTGGGCGTGCTGCGCGGCGAGGGCGTGGTGGACACGCGCCGCGACGGCAAGCGCATCTTCTACAGCGTGGCCGACCCGCGCCTGCTGCAGGTGCTGGCCGTGCTGTACGACCTCTATTGCCCCAAGGAGTGAGCGATGAACATCGCCTGGCAGGACTTCACGCCCGTGGCCTCGCTGGCCGGCGGGGCGCTCATCGGCCTCGCGGCCGCGCTGTTCGTGCTGCTGAACGGCCGCATCGCCGGCATCAGCGGCGTGCTGGGCGGGCTGCTGCGGCCCGTGCGCGGCGACGTGGGCTGGCGGCTCGCGTTCGTGCTGGGGCTGGTGGGCGCGCCGCTCGCGTATGCGCTGTTCACCGCGGTGCCGCTGCCGCGCATCGACGCCGGCTGGCCCGCGCTGGTGGCGGCCGGGCTGCTGGTGGGCGTGGGCACGCGCTACGGCGCCGGCTGCACCAGCGGGCATGGGGTGTGCGGGCTGTCGCGGCTGTCGCCGCGCTCGCTGGCCGCCACGGCCGCGTTCATGGGCGCGGGCTTCGTGACCGTGTTCCTGCTGCGCCATGTCATCGGTTTTTAGAGGAGCCGCCATGTCCATCGTCACGTCGTTGCTGGCAGGCCTGGTGTTCGGCCTGGGTCTGATCCTGTCGGGCATGGCCAGCCCGGCCAAGGTTCTGGGTTTCCTGGACCTCGCCGGCGCCTGGGACCCGTCGCTGGCGCTGGTGATGGTGGGCGCCATCGCCGTGGGGCTGCCGACCTTCGCGCTCGCGCGGCGGCGCGAGGCCACGCTGCTGGGCCTGCCGCTGCGGCTGCCGACGGCCAGCGCCATCGACCGCCGGCTGCTGGGCGGCAGCCTGCTGTTCGGCGCCGGTTGGGGGCTGGCCGGCTTCTGCCCGGGGCCGGCGCTGGTGGCGCTGGGCATGGGCGAGCTGAAGGCGGTGGTGTTCGTCGCCGCGATGCTGGCCGGCATGGGCCTGTTCGAGCTGCTTGAGCGGCGCGGGAAGGCCTGAGCCATGGGCATGGACGGCGGCTGGGCCGGCGTGGCGCTGACGCTGGCGGTGCTGGGCCTGTACGAGGCGGTGCTGGTGCTGCCGCGGCAGCGGCTGGCGCCGGCGCCGGCCCGTCATGCCGGGCTGCGGGAGGACTGGCTGGGCGTCGTCTCGGCGCAGCCTGGGTCGGAGCTGCTGGCCGTGCAGACGCTGCGCAATTCGCTGATGTCGGCGACGCTGCTGGCGTCCACGGCCGCGCTGGCGCTGATGGGCACGGCCACGCTGACGGCGCCGTCGCTGCACGATGGCCTGGCCAGCCCCGGCCCGCGGCTGGTGCTGGAGCTGGTGCTGCTGGCGCTGTTGTCGGCGTCGCTGGTGGCCACGCTGATGGCGGTGCGCTTCTACAACCATGCCGGCTTCGTCGTCGGCATGCCGGTGGCGTCGCCGGCGCGGGCGCGCTGGACGGACGTCGGCGTGCGCTACGTGCGCCGCGCCGGGGTGCTGTACGGCGTGGGGCTGCGCCAGCTGGTGCTGGTGGTGCCGGTCGTCGCCGCGTTGCTGGCGCCCGCCGCCGGCCCGGTGGCGGCAGCGCTGGTGGTGGCCGTGCTGGTCGCGCTGGACCGCTTCGGCGACGACGCCGCGCCGGGCTGACCGGCGGGGGCCAAACAGGCGCCAAAATCCGCGCCCATGCTGTTCCTGCTTTCGCCCGCTAAATCCCTCGACTACGACACGCCGACGCCGCCCGAACTGGCCGACGCGTTGACCCGCCCGCAGTTCCTGGACGACACCGCGGCACTCATCGACGTGCTGCGCACCAAGTCCGTGGCCGAGGTGCGCGAGCTGATGGACCTGTCCGAGCCGCTGGCTCAGCTCAACGTCGACCGCTACGCCGCCTGGCGCCCCCGCTTCACCGACAAGAACAGCAAGCCGGCCGTGCTGGCGTTCAACGGCGACGTCTACGACGGGCTGGACGCGAAGACGCTGTCCGCCGACGACATCGCGTGGGCTCAAGCGCATGTGCGCATGCTGTCGGGCCTGTACGGCATCCTGCGGCCGCTGGACCGCATGCAGCCCTACCGGCTGGAGATGGGCTCGCGGCTGGCCACGCCGGCCGGCGCCAGCCTGTACGACTGGTGGGGCGACCGCCTGGCGCTGCACCTGAACAAGCTGGTGGCGGGCGAGAAGGCGCCGGTCATCGTGAACCTGGCGTCGCAGGAATACTTCCGCGCCGCCGACCGCAAGGTGCTGAAGCCGCGCGTCGTGGACTGCCAGTTCGAGGACTGGAAGAACGGCGACTACAAGATCATCAGCTTCTTCGCCAAGCGGGCCCGCGGCCTGATGGCGCGGTTTGCCATCCAGCAGCGCCTGGAGACGCCCGAGGGTCTCAAGGATTTCAACCTGGACGGCTATCGTTGGGCCCCCGAAGCCTCCACCCCCGAAAGCCTGGTCTTCCGTCGCAAGTCATGAGCCAACAAGTCATCACCCCCGAACTGTGCGAATGGATCGCCGAGCAGTCGCGCGCCGGCCATGCGTCCGAGAGCATCCTGGCTGCCATGCTGGGCAGCGGCTGGGATGAGCCCGTCGCCCGCGACGCGCTGGCGCGCACGCTGGGCCAGCCCGCCGCGCCGGCTGCAGACGGCGCCACGCCGGGCCTGCCGGAGCCGGACCTGTCGCGATTCGCGCCCGTGGTGAACGCCGGCGACCGGCCCGTCAAGATCCTGATGGCGCTGCGCCAGCCGCGCGTCGTCGTGTTCGGCGACCTGCTGTCCGAGGCCGAGTGCGACGGCGTCATCGAGCTGGCGACGAAGCGCCTGGCGCGCTCCGAGACGGTGGCCACCGCGTCGGACGGCAGCGAGGTGAACGCTGCCCGCACCAGCGACGGCATGTTCTTCGAGCGTTGCGAGAGCGACCTGATCCGCCGCATCGAGTCGCGCATCGCGACGCTGCTGCGCTGGCCGCTGGACCATGGCGAAGGCCTGCAGGTGCTGCGCTACCGCCCGGGCGCCGAGTACCAGCCGCACTACGACTATTTCGACCCCGGGCACGTCAGCACGCCCAACATCCTCAAGCGCGGCGGGCAGCGCGTGGGCACGCTGGTCATCTACCTGAACACGCCGGTGGCCGGTGGCTCGACGATCTTCCCGGACATCGGCCTGGACGTCGCGCCCGTGAAGGGCAACGCGGTGTTCTTCAGCTACGACCGGCCGCACCCGTCCACGCAGACGCTGCACGGCGGCTCGCCCGTCATCGAGGGCGAGAAATGGGTGGCGACCAAGTGGCTGCGCCAGGGCGTCTTCAACTGACGCCGGGGTGCTCCGGGGGTCAGGCGGTGGCCGCGATCAGCGCCACCAGCCCCGCGGCCAGCGCGCCCAGCCCGACGAAGTAGAAGCCGCTGAGCGCCAGGCCGCGCAGCAGCGCGCCCCACCAGCCCAGCCGGTAGACGCGGCGCATGGCCACCAGGCCATGGCCGAACACGGCGAACACCATCGCGCCTTCCAGCCCGGTGGCCACGGCCAGCAGCAGGGCCAGGAACCACAGGCTGTGGGTGTGCAGCGAGAACACGAAATGTTCGGCGTAGCGCCGGCCGCTGCCGATGAAGGTCAGCAGCAGCATGGCGGCGAAGACGGGCTGCATCGCCAGCATCGCGTAGGGCGCCAGCGCGCGGGTGCGGGCTTTCCACTGCTCCAGCGTCATGGACTGCGCCTTCTTCGCGAGCCGCGTGAACCAGCCGGACGCGCCGGTGCAGTCGTCCGCCGCGGCCATGTCGCAGTCGCCCAGCTTGGTCGTCACCTTCCAGCGTTCGGCGGCACTCGCGCCCTTGGCGATGGCGTCGGCCGCGGCGGCCGTTTCCGCCGGCGTGGCGCCGGGCTTCACGCGCAGCGTGACCGGCTTGCCAGGGTCGGCGCTGCCGATGACGGCCGGGTCGGCCTCGATGATCTGCGTCGGCCCCTGCGGCAGCAGCGCCCAGCCGACGAAGAAGATGAAGCTGGCGCTCAGGTACACGCGCAGCGGCAGCACGTAGCGGCGCCGGGCGCCGTGGAAGTAGGCGTTGGTCAGGTGGCCCGGCAGCGCGACGAGCGCCCACAGCGTGCGCCACAGCGGGCCGTCGAACGCGACGTAGTGGCCCAGGTACTCGGTGAAGATCTCGCGCACCGACGGCGGATGCAGGTCGGTCTCCTGCCCGCAGTGGCCGCAGTAGGCGGGGCGCGGCCTGGCCAGCGTGTAGTGGCAGTTGCGGCAGTAGGGCAGCTCGGGGGCGTGGGCGTGTTTGCTCATGCGGACAGCAGTTTGTGGATCAGGTCGGGCGTGCTGGCGGCCTGGTATTTCTTCATCAGCCGGGCGCGGTAGACGTCCACCGTGCGGTGGCTGATGCCCAGCCGGCGGCCGATGAGCTTGCTGGTGAGCCCGTCGATGAGCAGCGCTGCGATCTCGCGCTCGCGTGGCGTCAGCTCGGCGGTCAGGCCGCGGCGGGCGGACAGGTCCTCGAAGCTCCAGATGCCGCGGGCGTGCGGGTCGCGCGGGTCCAGCGCCCGGCCGATGACGTGGCACCAGAACAGGCTGCCGTCGAAGCGCTTCATGACGCGGTCGTCGCCGTAGCGGCCCTGGCGGTCCAGGCTGGCGACGATGCGCTCGCCGGTGCGCTGGTACTCGTCGGGCGAGGGGTAGAGCTGCTCGAAGCTGTGTCCCACGAGCTGCTCGCGCCGGGCGCCGAAGATGGCCAGCACGTGCTGGTTGCAGTCGCGCACGATGCGCTGCTCTGACAGGATGAGCCCGATGGGCGCCAGCTCGAAGGCCAGGCGGTAGTCGGGCAGGGCGGCGGCGGGCGGGGCGGGCGGCAAGGGCGTGTCGGGCAGGCGCGGCCGGGAGGGCGGCCCGTGCGTGGGCCGGAAGGATTAGGCGATTCTACGTAACGCCATACGTAGCCCGGCCCGGCTACGCTGTGCGCCTTCTGTGACCCCCCAGATGGAGACAGCGGCATGAACAAGGTGTACCCGAGCGCTGACGAAGCGCTTCGCGGCGTCGTGAAGGACGGGCAGTTGCTGGCCGTCGGTGGCTTCGGCCTGTGCGGCATCCCCGAGGCGCTGATCGCGGCGCTGCGCGACAGCGGGGTGAAGGGCCTGACGGTCATCTCCAACAACGCCGGCGTGGACGGCTTCGGCCTGGGTCAGCTGCTGGAGACGCGCCAGATCACCAAGATGATCTCGAGCTATGTCGGCGAGAACAAGGAGTTCGAGCGCCAGTACCTGGCGGGCGAGCTGGCGCTGGAGTTCACGCCGCAGGGCACGCTGGCTGAGAAGCTGCGTGCCGGTGGCGCCGGCATCCCGGCCTTCTTCACGAAGACGGGCGTGGGCACGGTCGTCGCCGAAGGCAAGGAGCTGCGCGAGTTCGACGGCGAGACCTACGTCATGGAACGGGCGCTGGTGCCCGAGGTGTCGCTGGTGAAGGCCTACAAGGCGGACAAGAGCGGCAACCTCGTGTTCCGCCGCACCGCGCGCAACTTCAACCCGGCCGTCGCGATGGCGGGCAAGCTGACCATCGTCGAGGTGGAGCACCTCGTCGAGACCGGCGAGCTGGACCCGGACGCGGTCCACCTGCCGGGCATCTACGTGCACCGCATCGTCGTGAATGCGCATCCCGAGAAGCGCATCGAGAAGATCACTCTCAGCCCGAAGAAGGAGGCCTGAGCCATGCCTTGGACCCAAGATCAGATGGCCGCCCGCGCGGCCCAGGAGCTGGAAGACGGCTTCTACGTGAACCTCGGCATCGGCATCCCGACGCTGGTGGCCAACCATG
>JAYSCT010000026.1:0-40469 GCA_041914785.1 Roseateles sp. | reverse complement strand
AAAAGTCGCCCCCGATCCGCCCGGCCCTTTGCTTCGCAGCGGGCTGCCCTGCGGTACTCAAGCCTTGAGGCCTCGCGCAGAACTCGCTTCGCTACGCTGCGCTCAAACAACTGCGCGAAGTCAGTCGTTGAAGCGCGCTGCGCGCGCGGCCTCAAGGCTTTCCGTTCCTCGGCGGGCTCAGAGGGGGTGTGAAGAACAGCCGCTGCCAGCCGGCTTTTGGGCTTGGCCTTCTTGGGTGCCCCCAAGCGGAAAGGGCGAAAGGCCTGTCGGCCTTTCGCCCTCTGTCACGCCGCCAGTGCGGCGCGTGCCGGCGCTGGCGCGTAGTGGCTCAGCTGCATCGTGAACTGCGCGCGGCCCGAGCTGAGCGCGCGCAGCTGGCCGATGTAGCCGAACATCTGCGCCAGTGGCACGTGCGCCGTCACGACGACCGCGTTGCCGCGGGCGTCCTGGCCTTGCACATGGCCGCGGCGGCGCAGCAGGTCGCCGATGACGTCGCCCAGGTAGTCCTGGGGCGTGATGACCTCGACGGCCATCAGCGGCTCCAGCACCACCGGCGCTGCCTTCAGCACCGCCTCGCGCAACGCATGCGCCGCCGCCAGCTCGAAGGCCAGCGCCGACGAGTCACGCACGTGGGCGCTGCCGTCCACCAGCACGGCCGCGAAGTCCACCAGCGGATGGCCCGCGAACGGGCCGGCCTGCGCCGCCTTGCGGATGCCGGCCTCCACCGCCGGGATGAACTCGCGCGGGATGGCGCCGCCCACCACCGTGCTCTCGAAGCGCAAGCCTTCACCGCGCGGCAGCGGCGCGATGCGCAGCGTCAGCTCGGCGAACTGGCCGGGGCCGCCGCTCTGCTTCTTGTGCACGTGGCGCACCTCGGCCGCGGCCGTGATGGTCTCGCGGTAGGCCACTTGCGGGCGGCCCACCGCCACGTCCACGCCGAAGCGGGAACGCAGCTTCTCCACGGCCACTTCCAGCTGCAGCTCGCCCATGCCGGACAGCAGCGTCTGGCCCGAGTCGGCGTCCTGCCGCAACCGCAGCGACGGGTCCTCGCGCACGAGCACGCCCAGGCCCTTCGCCAGCGCCGCGGCATCGGCCTGCTTGCGCGGCTCGAGGGCGACGTCGATGACGGCCTCGGGCACGACGATGCTTTCCAGCACCGGCGCGTCCTTGCGATCAGCCAGCGTGTGGCCGGTCAGCACGTCCTTCAGGCCCACGACGCCCGCGATGTCGCCTGCGACCAGTTCATCGCGTTCGACGCGGCGGTCGGCGTGGATCTCGTACAGACGAGAGACGCGCTCGGCCTTGCCGGTGCTGGCATTCCAGACCGTGTCGCCGCGCTTGAGCGCGCCGCTGTAGACGCGCACGAACACCATCGCGCCGTGGTCGTCGGCGGTCAGCTTGAACGCGAGGGCAGACAGCGCGCCGCGCGTATCCATCGCGCCGGGCGCTTCGCCGGGGACGGGCAGGTACGACACGACGGCATCCAGCAGCGGCTCCACGCCGCGGTTGCGGAAGGCCGAGCCGGCCAGCACGGGCACGAAGGCGCCCGCCAGCGTGCCGCGGCGCAGTGCCGCACGCACGCCGTCCAGCGGCAGCTCGTCGCCGCGCAGCCAGGCGTCCAGCAGCGCGTCGTCCTGCTCTGCAGCGGCTTCGAGCAGCAGCGCGCGGGCGGCCTCGGCGGCAGCCTGCAGTTCGGGCGGGATGGCGTCCACACGCGGCGGCACCGATGCGTCGTCGCGGTCCCAGACGAGGGCCTGCATCGTCAGCAGGTCCACCACGCCGCGGAAGTCGGCTTCCGCGCCGATGGGCAGCTGCAGCGGCAGCGCGCGCACGCCCAGGCGTTCGCGCAGGGACGTGACGACGCGATGGAAGTCCGCACCCGTGCGGTCCAGCTTGTTGACGAAGGCCAGGCGCGGCACGCGGTACTCGTCCGCGAGGCGCCAGTTGGTCTCGGTCTGCGGCTCCACGCCGGCCACGCCGTCGAACACGACGACGGCACCATCCAGCACGCGCAGCGAGCGGCGCACCTCGAGGTTGAAGTCGATGTGTCCGGGCGTGTCGATCAGGTTGATCTGCGTGCCGTGCCAGTGCACGGTGGTTGCCGCGCTGTGGATGGTGATGCCGCGCGCGCGTTCCTGCGGGTCGAAGTCCATCGCGGTGTTGCCGTCGTTGACGTTGCCGATGCGGTGGTTCTCGCCCGTGTAGAACAGGATGCGTTCGGTGGTGGTGGTCTTGCCCGCGTCGACGTGCGCGATGACGCCGATGTTGCGCAGGTTGCGGAAGGTGTTCGAGTTCATGGTGGTTCCTGATTCGGGTGGGTTTGCCAGCCCGGTGGAGGAACCACGGGGCTAGCGCGAAGGCAGGACGCCGAAGCGCAGACGCAGCGAAGCCGCGCTCCGGCGCTCGGGAATCGTGGCGATCAGCTTGTCGAAGGTGCGCGTGCGCATGGCTTGAGCTCTGGAAAAACAAAACCCCGGGAGGGACAAGCCTGCCGGGGTTGGGTTTGAACCGGAAGGCGTGGCGCCTTCCGAACACGGTCGAAGGGCGCTCAGGTGTTGAGGCGGGCTTGGGTCGTGTGGTTGATCTTCATGATGGGCGCGATTGTGCCGCGGCTTGGAGAAGCCCCGGGCTTGTGGGGTGATCTGGCGCCGCTGGTGGCGGTTTCAAGAGCGCCATCAACCGGTCGGCCGCACGCCAGGGCGCGGCCGCAGGTCACCGTGAACTGCCGCACGAGCCGCGTGCCGGTGTCTCAGGCCTGCAGCGGCGTGGCCGCCAGCTGCGCGGTCGTGGCGCCGCGGTAGGGCGCGCACAGCTGCTCCACATAGGCCTGGTGCTGCGGCAGCGCGCTGAGCGTGCGCGTGATGCGGGTGTGGATGTCGCCGAGGAAGTCGCCCAGCTCCTGGCGGCCCATCTGGTCGGCCACGGGGTGGTAGCGCTCGGGCGTGATGCCCTGGCCCATCATGACCTGCACCCAGGAGATCTCGGCGAACAGCTCGTCGCTGGGGCGGAACACGCGCGCCGTCTCGCGGAACAGGTCGATGCGGTGGCGCAGCGACGGCAGGATGTCCATCTCGCGCACATGCTTCCACAGCGCGGAGTCGGTGCGCTCGTTGACGTGGTAGTGCAGCACGATGAAGTCGCGGATGTGCTCCAGCTCGCGCTTGCTCTGCCGGTTGAACTCGTCGATGTCGGGCTGGCTGATGCCGCCGGCCGGGAACATCTGCATCAGCCGGATGGCCGAGCGCTGGATGAGGTGAATGCTGGTGGACTCCAGCGGCTCGACAAAACCGCTGGCCAGGCCCACGGCGATGCAGTTGCGGTGCCAGACCTTGTCGCGCTGGCCCGGCAGGAACTTGATGATGCGCGGCGGGGTCAGCAGCTCGCCCTCGACGTTCTGCTTCAGCACCTCGGGCGCGTCGGCGTCGCTGAGTTCCTTGCTGCTGTAGACCAGGCCGTTGCCGACGCGGTGCTGCAGCGGGATGCGCCACTGCCAGCCGAACGGGTGGGCGATGGAGCGCGTGTAGGGCCAGGCCTCGCGCACCGAGGCTGTCTGCACGGCCACCGCGCGGTCGCAGGGCAGCCAGTACGACCAGTCCTCATAACCCACGCCCAGCGCCTCGCCCAGCAGCAGCGAGCGAAAGCCGGTGCAGTCGATGAACAGGTCGCCGTCGATGCGGCTGCCGTCCTGCATCTGCAGCGCGGTGATGTCGCCGTCGCGCCCGTCAGGGCCGTCCATCAGCACGGCGGCGATCTTGCCCTCGATGCGCTGCACGCCGTGGGCCTCGCTCATCGCGCGCAGGTACTTGGCGTAGCGGCTCGCGTCGAGGTGGTACGCGTAGTTCATGCCGTTGCGCGGCAGGTGCGCGAAGCGGTTGCTGTACGCGGCCAGCGTCTCGAGGTTGTAGTCGGTGTAGCTGCGGGAGAGACCTTCCTGGCGGCCCTTCAGCCAGAAGTGCTGGAAGCCGGCGCTCCAGTGGTCGTTGCCGGTGACGCCAAAGGAGTGGAAGTAGTTCTCGCCGACGTTCTTCCAGCCTTCGAAGTTGATGCCCAGCTTGAAGGTGGCGTTGGTGGCCGCCATGAACTCGGCCTCGTTGATGCCCAGCAGGTTGTGGAAGGTGTGCAGCGCGGGGATGGTGGCCTCGCCGACGCCGACGGTGCCGATCTCCTCGGACTCGACGAGCTTGATGTCCAGCTGCTTGCCGAGCAGCTTGCTCATCAGCGCGGCCATCATCCAGCCGGCGGTGCCGCCGCCGGCGATGACGACGCGGGTGAAAGGCTTGGTGGTGTTCATCGTTTCAACTGGTTCAGGAGTTGGGTGCGGGCCTGCCGGGACAGCGGCTCGTCGATGGGCCCCAGCAGGCCGCGGGCGGCCTCGGGGATGTGGTCCCAGGTGTGCGCGTCGGCGCCGAATACGAAGTGCTGGAAGTGGTGCTGCCAGACGCGCTTTTCCTTCTCGGGCAGGTCGCGCAGTGTCATCAGCGCCAGCCGCAGCGCGGCGAGCGGCGAGTCCACGTGCTCCGGCGTCTGGCGCCACCAGGCGTTGATGAGCAGGTTGACCGGCGCCAGGCCTTCGACGTGGTGGAACCACATGCTGGGGATGAAGAGCGCGTCACCGGGCTCCAGCTCCACCGTCTCGCCGGCCTCCAGCGCCTGCGCGAAGCGCGGGAAGCGGTCGAGGTCGGGCCGGGCGAAGTCCACCAGGCTGACGGGCTGGCCTGCCGGCGTCGGGTCCAGCGGGCCCATGTAGAGGTTGTGCAGTTGCTCGGGCGGGAACACCGTGAAGCGGCGCCGGCCAGCGGCGACGACGGCGAGGTTGTCCGGCAGGTCGTAATGCGCCGCGATGCGGGTGCGGTTGCCCAGCCACAGGCTGACCAGCGCATCGCGTGCGCCCAGGCCCATGACGTTGGCGTCCAGGAAGCCCGGCAGCACGGCGTCCACGGTCGTCGAGCCGACGTACAGCGCCGGCGGCTCGGGGTTGTGCGCCACGCCCAGCAGGCCGCTGAGCACCTGGTCCAGCGTCGCGCTGAAGCGCTGGAAGTTGAAGCCGGTCAGCGTGTCGTCGGCGTAGAAGACGCGGCCCTGCGCCTCTGGCGCCAGCTGGAAGAGGCCGATGCGCACGCCGTTGTACAGGCCCATCAGGTAGCGGGCCAGCGCCTCGTCGGACTGGCGCGCCGCCTGCACGACGGGCCAGTGCGCGAAGCCGCCGCGCACGACGTAGGGGCGGTCGGCGGTCAGCAGCTCGGCAGGGAGCTGCGCCGCATCGAAGGGACCGGTCCAGGCGGGTACTGCTCGCATGGCGGGGAGATTCAGCGTTTGGTGGCTCGGTCAAGCAGCACCGGTAGCTGCGCCAGCGACGCGATCTGCATGTAGATGGGCAGCAGGTGGCCTTCGCGCGCCAGCGCCTCCAGCGCGGCGCCGGGCAGCGCGGCCAGGCGCTCCTCGTGGATGGTGAACAGGCCCGACAGCCGGCCCTGCTCGCCGTCCGGCGTCTCGATGTCGATGACGAAGGGCTCCAGCAGCTGGTGGCGCGTCAGCGCCTCGATGAAGACGGGCAGGTGCTGGGCCTGCGCGTGCAGGTGCTCCATCAGGCGCACGGCGTGGTCCAGGTAGTCGCTGAAGCCGCCGTGCGGCATGAACAGCGCGGTGCCGACCTCGCCCTCCTCGGGCCGCACGATGCGCGGGCTGTCCAGGTCGATGTGCAGCTGCAGGCTGTCGTCGGGCGCGCGGCCGATCAGGAAGGGGTCGCGCTGCATCGCCATGGGCACGACGGGCGCATCCCAGCCGGTGTCGGTCAGGAACAGGTTCTGGCCTTCCTCCAGCCCGAACAGCGCGACGGGCTGGAAGCCGGCGTCGCCCTCGACGAGCTGGAAGACGATGGGGAAATGCGCCTGCAGCTGGCGGAACTCGGCCGGCAGCGCGAGGGCCCACTGGCGGGCGTCGCCGCGCGCGGCCGAGCGCTCGGTGTGCACGCGCAGGTGGCGGTGGGTGATGTTGTCGAGCAGGGCGGGTTTCATGTCTCGGTTTTCTTGATGTGGTCGATCAGGCTGCGATGGCCTGGCAGCGCGGGCACGAAGCGGCGCGCCTGGCGGGCGGCCTCGTCGAAGCAGGCCTGCGCCGCCTGCAGTTTGGCGGGCGACAGGGGCTGCGTGTCAGGGCGGAAACCCATGCCGTACAGCACGTACTGGTAGCTCGCCGACGGGAAGACCTCGTCGATGCGGCCGAAGTCGTGCCGCGCCGGCGCACGCAGCCGCCACTGGGGCAGCAGCTCGCGCAGGCGCTCGGGCCAGGTGGCGGGGTCGCGGTGGGCGCGCCAGTAGGGGCTGTCGTCGCGCTGGCTGAGCGCGTAGTGCAGCTTCAGGAAGTCGATGACGCGGGCCCAGCGGTAGCGGAAGTCGTCGTTGAAGCGGCGCGCGACGGCGGGCATGGCGGCGCGCGTCATCGGCAGTTCGTCGCACAGGCGCTGGGCCGACAGTTCCACCAGCGCCAGCGCCGAGGCTTCGAGCGGTTCGATGAAGCCGCTGGACAGGCCGATGGCGACGCAGTTGCGCACCCAGAACTGCTCGCGGTAGCCGGGGTCGAAGCGCAGCGAGCGCGGCGCGGGCCGCTCGGCCGGGGCGCCGGTGGCGTCCAGGTAGGCCTGCAGCGCGGCGTGGGCCTCGTCGTCGCTGGCATGGGCGCGCGAGTAGACGCAGCCGACGCCGCGCCGCGTGGGCAGGGCGATGTCCCAGATCCAGCCCTTGGCCCAGGCGGTGGCGACGGTGACCGGGGCCAGCGGCGCGTCGGGCGTCGCGTAGGGCACCTGCACGGGCAGCGCGGCGTCGTTGAACAGCACGTCGCGCTCGCTCTTCAGCGGCACGCCGAAATGCTGGCCGATGAGGCGCGACGTCAGGCCGGAGCAGTCGATGAAGAGGTCGGCCGCCAGCGGGCCGTGCTCGCGGGTCTGCAGCGCGGCGATGTCGCCGTTCTCGTGGCTGGTGACGGCATCGACATGGTCGACGACATGGCGGACGCCCAGCTTCTGGATGGCGTGCTCGCGCAGCATCTGGCCGAACAGGCCGGCGTCGAAGTGGTAGGCGTAGTTGGCGACGGCGGCGAACGCGGGCGTCTGCACCTGCTTGGGCGCGCGGCCGGCCTCGCAGACCTGCACGGACGGGCTGGTGACATCGGCGAACGGCCGGCCGGGCTGGGTGGCCAGCCAGGCCTGCACGAGGTCGGCATCGCCATGCCCCACCGGCAGCATGAAGGGGTGGTAGTAGCGGTCGCCGGCGTCGCCCGCGGCGCCGCGGGCCCAGCCGTCGAAGCGAGAGCCCTGCTTGAACGACACCTGGCAGCGGCGGATGAACTCGGCCTCGGACAGGCCGATGCGGCGCAGCGTGTCGCGCATCGACGGCCACGTGCCTTCACCGACGCCGATGGTCGGCACGTCGGTGGACTCGATCAGCGTGATGTGCAGGTCGGCATGCTCGGCGGCCAGCAGGCCGGCCACCAGCCAGCCCGCCGAGCCACCGCCCAGTACCACCACTTCCCGAACTCGATCACTCATGTCAACTGCCAGTCTGTGTCCATCGGCGGGGACCGACCTGAGCGCCCGCGTCCCGCGGGGCGCGCCGGGCGAGGGGCCAACAAAAAAAGCCGCTTGCGCGGCCTCGCCAAACGGCGAACAAGGGCGGCGCCCAGAGCATGAGCACCGCCGAACCAGACTTTGCCTCAGAAGGAACCGGGCAGGGCACCCGGTTTTCCTGCAGGGCCGACCGGAGCCGGCCCGGAGGCGTTCGGCGTCAGAACTTGTAGCGCGCGCCGAGCATGATGCGACGGCCCAGCTGCGTGACGGCACCGATCTGGTTCTCGTTGCGCAGGTGCGTGCGGGTGTACTCGTCGGTGAAGTTGATCATCTCGAGTTGCAGCCGCAGGTTCTTCGTGTAGTTGTAGCCCACGCTCAGGTCGAACTGGCCGAAGGGCTCGACGTACAGCGGCTGCGCGCCTTCCGCACCGCCGTAGTTGGCGGCCAGGAACTTGCCACGCCAGTTGTAGGCGATCCGCGTCGAGAAGGTCTCGTTCTCGAAGAAACCCACCAGGTTGCCCGAGTTGCCCAGGCCCACCAGCACGTCGGTCTGGGCGCCCGCCTTGGCGTTGTTGTAGTTCAGGTTGGACTTGACCTTCGTGTAGTTGGCCGAGACGCCGAAGCCGGTGTTGCCGAAGATGTGCTGCGCGTTCAGCTCGATGCCGCTGAGCTTGCTGGTGCGCTGGTTGTTGATGTAGCTGCCGATCTTGAACATCAGCAGCGGGTCGCCCGGCTGGGCGGTGATGGTGCCCAGCGAGGTGCCCGTCGTGCCGTTGACGCCCGGCGCATTCGGGAAGTTCGTGAAGATGTACTTGCGGATGCAATCGGAGTCGGCGCCGCAGCCACCGGTCGTCTGTGCCTGCTTGTACATCGCGCTGCCGATCGGGGTGTGCAGGTCGAACAGGCTGGTGCTGTTGATGACGGCTTCGTTGTAGTCCTTCAGCGACTTGCGGAAGTAGCTGGCCGCGACGTAGCTGCTCTTGGCGTAGTAGTGCTCGGCCGAGAAGTCGAGGTTGCTGGACTTGAGCGGCTTCAGGTCGGGGTTGCCCACCGAGCCGGAGCCGCCGTCCACGCGGGCCAGCGGGTCCAGCTTCAGACCGCCCTGGATGGCGTTCCAGCCGGGGCGGCCGATGGTCTGGCCGTAGCTGGCGCGCAGCTTGGTGTCGTTGGTGACGTCGGCGCTGAAGTCGATGGACGGCAGGAAGTAGCCGTACTTGCCGTCACGGCCCGACGAGCGGGTGCCGTTGAAGCTGATGGGCACTTCGTTGTTGGCGACCCAGGCGACGGACACGGGGATCTTCTCGACGGACGGCGAGCTCACCTTGGTGCGCTCGTAGCGGGCGCCGATGGCGACCTCCATCGGCACGCCCATCTCCCAGCCGAGGTTGTACTGGCCGAACACGGCCTGCGACTTCTCCGTGGTGCGGAAGTCGTCCTGCCAGTCGAACGAGGCCTTCAGCAGCGTGTCCGAACCCAGCGTCTTGATGGCCGCGGCGCGCAGGTCCTCGAAGTTGAAATAGAAGAACTGGTTGAACAGGCGCGGGTCGCCGGCGCCGGGGATGTTCTGGAAGTAGTTGCTGATCGAGTCGGCCTTCCAGATGTTGTCCGGCATCGCGGCGGGGCCGCCCGCGGCGTTGGCGCCCCAGGTGTCGCGCTGCACGTTGGCGAAGGCCGAGCGGTTGCTCACGTCGGTCAGCGTCAGGCCGAAGTCCAGGCTGCTGTCGGCGTCGATCTTCCAGTTGCCCTTGGTCTGGATCTGGTTGATGCGGTTCTTCTGGTAGCTGTTGCCGAACACGGAGCCCTGCAGCTCCTGCTTGGTCGGGTCCAGCACCGTGCCCTTGATGCCCAGCACCGGGAACTTGTTGCTGAAGTCGACGAAGGTGTCGCCGCGGTTCATGGACGCGGTGCCCAGCGTGACCGAGGTGCCCAGCGGGTCGTTGGCGCCGGAGGTGGCGGTGGAGTGGTGGGCGTCGAACTCGAAGTTCAGCGCGTCGCTGGCCTTCCACTTCAGGTTCAGGCCGATCTGCTGGTTCTTGTTCTTGGTCTGGATGCGCGAGGCGCCCATGGCCAGGTCGGCGTTGCCGGCGGGGATCTTCTCGCCGTAGATGATGGGCGAGGACGGCGTGCCGGTCTGGTACTCGCCGAACTGGCCGCCGTAGTTGAACCACGCGGAGATGTCGTTGCGGCGCTGGCGGAACTTCTGCTCCGACATGACGAAGTCCAGCGTGCCGATCAGGTCCTTGGTGGGCTTGTACTGCAGCACGAGCTGGCCGTTCAGGCGCTCGCGGTGCACGCCGGTGAACGAGTAGTTCAGGTTCTGCGGCACGCTGTAGACGGAGTTCGCGACCGGGCGGTTCTTGATGTCGGCGGTGGGGGCCGGCGGCAGGCCGCCCCAGATGGCGTTGGCGCCGTCCCAGTTGTTGTCCTTGATGCCGTCGAAGGTCTTCCAGCCGCTGGTGACGTTGGCCTGCGAGTAGCCGGAGTCACGCACCTGGTAGGTGCCCATGAGCGCGATGCCGAAGGTGCCGTCGTTGGTCTGCGTGCTGTAGATGCCGCTGACTTCGGGCGTCAGCTTCTTGCCCTGTTCTTCACCAGGCAGGCGGCGCGCGGAGTCGTCGTTGACCAGCTTCACGCCCACCTGGGCGATGGTGTCGCGCGTGTCCAGCGGGCGCGGCGTGCGCACGTTGATGGTGGCGCCCATGCCGCCCGTGGGGCTGCTGGCGCGGCTGGTCTTGTAGACCTCCAGCGCGGCGACGCCGTCGGCGGCGAGGTTGGAGAAGTCGAACGAGCGCGAGGCCGGCGCGCCGCCGTCCACGCTGGAGCCGGGCATCTGGCGGCCGTTGAGCAGCACCAGGTTGAAGTCGGGGCCCATGCCGCGCACGGTGATGCGGGTGCCTTCGCCGTTGGCACGGTCGATGGACACGCCGGAGATGCGGCTCAGCGACTCGGCGAGGTTGGTGTCGGGGAACTTGCCGATGTCCTCGGCCACGATGCCGTCCACCAGGCCGGACGACGAACGCTTCAGGTTGACCGAGGTCTCCAGCGCGCGGCGGATGCCGGTCACGACGACCGTCTCCAGCTGCGTCGTGCTGGCCAGCGCCTGCGGCACGGACGTGGTGGGCGTCGGGCCGGCGTTGGGGTTGCCGCCTTGCGCCATCGCGGCGGCGCCGGCAAACAGCAGGCCGCTGGCAGCAGCCAGGCTGGTGAGGCGGAGGGCTGGGCGGGGTGTTCTCATTCAGTTGTCTCCAGGTGGATCTTTTGATGTGAAAGACTGAAAGCGCTTTCAAGAATACGGGATTGGAAGCGCTTTCAACCTAGGCAACACCCTTGGTCTGCGGCGTGGCGGCAACAGCGCGCCCAGCGGGACCCAGGGTGTTGTTTGGACGCCCCGGCGGCCTGCGAGGGCCGATCCCATCGGCAGATGGGCCGGTCGTCGCGTGGCGGATCGGGGAGGTTCGAGGTTGGAAAGCGGCGTCCTGAAAATATCTGAAAGCGCTTTCAGTCCATCATGCGGCAGACCCGGGTGATCAGCCACATGGTTTTCCCCAGCCGAACAACAGCCGGCGGGCGTTCAGCGCGGAAGGCTCAGCGCAGCAGGCGGCGCGTGCTCTCGCGCACGACCAGCTCGGGCGTCTGCAGCTGCGCCTTGGGCGTGCCGCCGTTCAGCATGGCCAGCATGGCCGTGGCGGCCTCGCTGCCGATCTCGTAGACCGACTGGCGCACGGTGGTCAGCGGCGGCATCGTGTAGCGGGCCATGACGACGTCGTCGAAGCCCACCAGGGAGACGTCGTCCGGCACGCGCAGGTTGCGCCGGTGCAGGCCCAGGCAGGCGCCCATGGCCATCTCGTCGTTGGAGACGAACATCGCCGTGAACGACACGGTGCGTTCCAGCAGCCGGCTGACGGCCAGCATGCCGCCGGCGGCCGTGAAGTCGCTCTGCACCATCAGGTCGGGGTCCACCGGCAGGCCGGCGGCGGCCATGGCGTCGAGGTAGCCGTCCTGGCGCTCAACGGCGTCGTCGTGCAGCAGGTCGCCAGCGATGAAGGCGATGCGGCGGTGCCCCTGCTCGATGAGGTGCTGCGTGGCCAGGCGGGCGCCCAGCCGGTTGTCGAAGCCGAAGCTGTAGAGCTTGGGGCCCGCCAGCTGCCGGCCCACGACGACGGTGGGCAGGCCGGTGGTGAGCTGCACCAGCTTCTCGTTGGAGAGCCGGCCGGCCAGCACGATGATGCCGTCCACGCGGCGCGACAGCAGCGCCTCGATGGCCTTGCGTTCGTCGTCCTCGTGCCAGTTGCCCGACACGAACAGCGGCACGTAGCCGGCACGTTCGAGCTCGCGCTCGATGCCCAGCAGCGCCTCGCCGTAGAACGGGCTGGAGATGATCTGCGTGACGACGCCGATGGACAGCGTGCGCCCGCCGGCCAGGCCGCGCGCCACCGGGTTGGGCTGGAAGCCCAGCTCCTGGATGGCGGCCTGCACGGCGTCCTTCTTGGACTGGCTGACGGCGGCTGTGCCGTTCAGGATGCGCGACACCGTGCTGGGCGACACACCGGCCGCTTCCGCCACCTGTTCCAGCGTGACGACACCGGCCGGGCGGCTTGAAGGCGCTTTCTTGGCGGGGGGCTGCTTGGCGTTCATCGGCGGTGCAAAGAGGTGACCGAGTGTAGGCGGGGCTACAGCGGGGTTCATCGGGCTTTCACGCGCGCGCGCCGCGCGCCGCGAAATCCCCATCGCCGCGGCCGTCGTGCCTTCCCGCGGGCCGAGCGCAGGGCCGCTCCCAAGCCGGCCCGCTCGGGCGATGTGCGAGCGGGGCAACCCCCGCGAGCATCGCCGTCCCCTCGGGGGACCGACTGGGCTGGTCCGCGTTCCGCGCGACCAGCCCGGGCGAGGGGCTCACAGCTTGGTGAACTTGATCCAGTTCAGATTCCACCCCCCCTGCGCCGCGAACACGCCGACGTTGTAGGTGCCGGCATTGATGTTCACCGTGTGCGACACGGTCTGCCAGTTCTGCCAGCCGCCGGTGTTGGGCACGCCGACCTGGCCCAGCGCGATGCTGCCGGCGTTCAGGTCCAGCGACAGCGTGCCGCCGCCGGTGCTGGCCACGCGGTACTCCACGCGGTAGCTGCCGCTGGTGGGGAAGGTCACGCTGTTGTAGGCCATCCAGTCGCCGGTATCGATCCAGCCGACGTTCTGCCCGCCCTCCGTGCAGGCCTCCAGCTGCACGCCGGCCTGCGCGTTGAACGCCTCGGCCTCGATCTGGCGCGACCACGCCGGCGCGGCCTTGGACACGATGATGGACGTGGCGCGGTCGTTGAACGCCTGGTCCACCAGGCAGCCGGTGTCGGCTGTGCGCGTGACGCTGGCGCCGGTGAAGTTGTCGCCGTCGAACAGCTGCACCTGGTAGCCCGCGTTCACGCGCAGCGACGACAGGTCGTTGTCGCGGATGCCGCGCGCCTGCAGCTGCGCCAGCGTGTAGCTGCCTTCGGGCAGCGCGGCGGCGTAGCCGGCGTAGTTGCAGTCCTGGTAGACGGTCGCAACGCCGCCGGACGCCGGCGCGTACACGCGCACATAGTCCACATACATCTTGGCCGGCAGCGCCGCGGTGTTGACGTTGAAGCCGGGCCAGTTGCCGCCGATGGCGAAGTTCAGCAGCAGGAAGAAGTCGTTCTGGAACTCGCTGGTACCGTTGACGCCATTGGCGATGCTGGCCTCGTGGTACTTGGTGCCGTCCACGTACCAGCGGATGGCGTTGGCGTCCCACTCGACGGCGTAGACATGCCAGTCGGTCACGCTGGTGGCGATGTTGCCGCTGTACTGCGCGTACTGGTTGTTGTGGTCCTGCCAGTGGATGGTGCCGTAGACCTTCTGCTCGTCGTTGATCTTCTCCATGATGTCGATCTCGCCCGACGCGGGCCAGCCCACCTGCGGCAGGTTGGCGCCCAGCATCCAGAACGCCGGCCAGGCGCCGAGGAAGCTCGGCAGTTTCATGCGCGCCTCGATGCGGCCGTACTTGAAGGTCTTGAGGCCCTGCGTCTTCATGCGCGCCGACGTGTAGGCCATGCCGCCGAAGTTCTCCCGCTTGGCGGTGATGACCAGCGCGTTGTTCTCGATCGTCGCGTTCTCGCGCCGGTAGTACTGCAGCTCGTTGTTGCCCCAGCCACCGGCGCCGGTGCCGGTCTCGAACACCCAGCTCGGGCCGATGCTGCCGTTGAACTCGTCGCTCCAGACGAGCTGCCACTGCGCATGCGCGAGCTGCGTGGCAGCCAGCAGCAGCCCGGCCAGGCCGGGGCGGATCAGGGAACGCAGAAATCTCATGGATGTCTCCTGTGGATGTTGTCGTCACGAGCGCTGAAAGCGCTTTCACATGATCGCGAAAAGAGGGGCCGCGCAACCTAGGCAACACCCTTGGTGTGATGAAGCTAGGGAGGTTGGGTGAAGGGGGTATTCGGGCCGAGCGCCGGGCCGCCCCAAGCCGGCCCGCAAGGGCGATGTGCTCGCGGCTCAACGCCGCGAGCATCGCCGTCCCCTCGGGGGACCGACTGGACTGGCCGGCGTTCAGCACGGCCAGTCCGGGCGAGGGGTCAAGGCAGCGCGTTCAGTGCGTTGCGCACGCCGTTGGAGAACGCCAGGCCGTCCTTCCTGTCCCAGTTGATGGACCAGGTCATCACGCCGCGCAGCGTCGGGTAGGCGACCGGCGGCTTGATGGCGCCGCATTGCGTCAGCTTGGTCAGGCAGTTCAGCGCCGCGGTGATGGTGGCGACGCTGGCCTGGCCGCTGTTGGCTGACGACGGTCCCGACGGCAACCCGAAGGCGACCTGGTCGGGCCGCAGCCCGCGGAACACGTAGGGCCCGGTGCCATTGTTGGTCGTGAAGCCCTCGATGAGCATGCGGCTGGTGGCCACCAGCATGTCGGCGCTGCCCTCGGCCAGCCCCTGCGTCGCGTAAGGCGTGTAGACGGCGCCGTTGTTGTAGTACTGCACGTGCAGCACGTTCAGCTCGTCGCGCAGGCCGTCGATGATGGGCAGGTAGGCGCCCCAGATGCCGCTGAACGCGACGTAGCCGCCCTGCACATACGGATGCTCCGGCGCCATCGACAGGTAGAAGCCGCTGCCGATGCGGGCCTTCAGCTGCTTCACGGCCGTGACGAGGTTGGCGATGACCGGCGCGCCCGCCTGCACGCCGGCGCCGCTCTCCAGGTCGATGTCGATGCCGTCGAAGCCGTACTTGCGCAGGATGGCCTCGACGCTGTTGACGAAGTTGGCCACGTGCGTCGCGTTGTTCAGCGTCACGGTGCCGTTCTGGCCGCCGAAGGACAGCACGACCTTCCTGCCCTTGGCGCGCGCGGCGGCCACGTCGGCGATGAAGCGCGCCTCGCCGCCGGCGCCGCCGTCGAGGTTGAACGCGATGTTGCCGTTGCCGCCGTCGTCGGCGAACGCGACGACGATGACGTCATAGGCCGCCGGTACGTCGCTGATCGGGAACGTGGGGCCGGATGGGTTGGTGAAGTTGTGCCAGTAGCCGATGAGCTGGTGCTTGCCGGGAGACGGCGAAGGCGACGGGCTGGGCGAGGGCGAGGGCGACGGGGACGGTGAAGGGCTGGGGGATGGGCTCGGAGATGGAGTCGGTGCCGGGCTGGGGCTGGGTGAGGGCGCACCCTCGCAGCTGCCCTGCGTCGTCCACGGCTGGCCGCTGCCGCCGGGGCCGCTGCTGGTGGCGGGGTCGTTGCCCTGCGTCCACCAGTTGGCCCGGTAGTTGGTGCTGCCCTTGCTGGCGATCTCGCCGCCGTTGTAGGCCTTGCTGCTGACCCACACCGGCGCGCAGTTGCCGCTGGGGGCGGGCGCGGGCGTCGGTGCTGGCGAAGGCGCCGGGGTGGGTGCAGGCGTGGGCGCTGGTGTCGGGGCCGGCGAGGGCGCCGGGCCGGACGTGGCGCCGATGTCGGTCCACAGCGACGCGTTGGTGGGGTTCCAGCCCGTCGACGCGTAGTCGGTCTGGTTGACGGTGGCGCGATACAGGCGGCCGTTGTAGGTGACGACGGTGCCGGCCGTGTAGTAGGTGTCAGCCTTCCAGGCCGGGTAGGTCTGGCCGAAGGCGGGCGTGGCCATCAGGAGTGCACCGGCCAGCAGCCAGGGGCTGGCGGAGCGCGGCAGGGGTGGGCGCGAGATCATCGGGTTCTCCAGTCGAGGGATGAACGGAAGCGCCCCGGCGCTGGGCCGGGGCGGTCGGGGCTCAGTCGAGCGGCGGGATCACTTCCACGGCGCGTTCTGCAGCGCCGGGTCGTCCACCAGGCCGAGCGCACCCGCGGCCTTCTTGCCGATGGCGCCTGGCGACGCCAGCGGCGCGCTGCCGCAGCTGCCGGTGGCCGTCTTCAGCGCCTGCCACAGCATGGCGCCGTCGCGCGGGTTCCTGTTGGCCAGCGTGCTGGTGGTCACCGCGTTGAGGTAGCGCTCCACCGAGTAGGGCTGGTTGATGGTGGCGCCGTAGCTGTTCTGCAGGATGACCGAGCCGGTGCATTGCGCGTCGGCGTTGTTCACCACCAGCTGCCCGCCGGCCCAGCCCTCGGGGGCCGTCTCGAAGCCGATGGACACGATGGTGCTGCTGGGGAACAGCTGGCGGTACTGCTTCCAGGCCGTCACGCCGTCGTAGTGCTCGAAGCGCGCGTCGTAGCTCATGATGTTCACGAGGTTGAACGCGGTCTTCAGCGCCGGGTAGCTGTTGACGAGCTGGCGCTCCAGCCCGGCCTTGCCGCCCCAGTAGCTGACGCCCACGCCCGCGCACTGCGAGTCGTTCTGCGTCGCGCCGGTGCAGTCCGCGCCGGTGGACCAGGCGGCCACCGACAGGATGCGGCCGCCGCCGGCCAGGTCGACGGCCTTGCGCATCGCTTTCACGGCGCCGTCGTAGGCGTCCAGCCCTTCGATCTCGAAGTCCACGTCCAGCCCGTCGAAGCCGACGTCCTTCATGATGTTGGCGAGCGCCGTGATCGTCGGCCCGCTGCCGGCGTGGCCTTCGGCGGACAGCGTGCTCCAGCTGTTGTACGTGGCGCCGCCCACGGCCAGGATGACCTTGATGTTGCGGGCGTGCAGCACGTCGATGGCCGCCTTGATGTCCGACGGCCGGCCGTTGAAGTTGATGCCGGTGCCCGACCAGTTGTTGGCCGCCATGCCGCCCCACGTGAAGTTGGGCTGTGCGAACGCGGCCACCACGTGCGTGTAGTTGGCCGGGATGCGCGCGAAGTTGCTGGCCTGGAAGACCTGGTTCAGGGTCTTGCCGGTGGCATCGAACCAGTTGTCGCTCCAGCTCGGGTAGTAGACCGTGTAGGCGCGGCCGTTCTGCGTGGCCGACTTGGCGGCGGGGTCGCTGAGGCCGGGCGCCGGGGCCGGGGATGGGCTGGGGGACGGCGACGGGCTTGGCGACGGACTGGGGCCGGGGCTCGGTGAAGGCGACGTCGTGCAGGCGCCCTGCGACGTCCACGGCTGGCCGCTGCCGGTGGGGCCGCTGCTGGTGGCGGGGTCGTTGCCCTGGGTCCACCAGTTGGCCTTGTAGTTCGTCGTGCCCTTGCTGGCGATCTCGCCGCCGTTGTAGGCCTTGCTGGCGACCCAGCCGGGTGCGCAGCTGCCACTGGGCGCCGGGGCGGGCGTCGGCGCGGGCGAGGGGGCCGGGGTGGGCGCAGGCGTCGGCGCCGGGGTGGGCGCCGGCGACGGTGCGGGGCCGCTGGCGGCGCCGATGTCCGTCCACAGCGACGCGTTGGTCGGGTTCCAGCCGGTGGAGGCGTAGTCGGTCTGGTTGACCGTGGCGCGGTACAGCCGGCCCTGGTAGGTCACGACCGTGCCGGCCGTGTAGTAGGTGTCGGGGGCCCAGGTGGGGTAGGTCTGGGCGCCGGCGCTCAGCGCGAACGCGGCGGCGGAGATGGCGGCGAGGCGGCGCAGCTGCTGCACCGGAATGCCGAGGGGAGATGGCTTCATGAAAGACGTCCTCGAGTGGCTCGTTGAGAAGCGGGCGCCGTCAGGGCGCCCACCGGGAGACGGGCCTGCCGCTCCGCGGAGGCTCCTGGAGCTGGCTTCAACTGGTATGCATCCAGTTTGCGACATCTGCCACCTCTTAAATACCACTTTGCAAACCAGCGCCGTCCGCGTCACCGGTGGAAACCCGGCATCGGGTGACAAAACGTTGCCGTGCCGACGGGGTTAGGGGGGGGCGGCGGCCAGCCTTCGTCAGCAGTGGCCCGAGGGTTTGTCCTGCTGAGGGGGCGGACGCCGGCATGCACAATCTTGAAAGCGCTTTCAAACCATGTCTGCAAACGAATCCATTCCCCGCCGCCACCTGCTCGCCGCCGCTTTCGGTGGCGCGCTGGGCGTGGCCGCCAGCCCGGCGCGGGCGGCCCAGGCCGCGCCGCTGACGGTGGCGGCCTTCCCGCTGGTGGACGTCATCGCCAAGGACTTGCTGAAGGGCTGGGCCCAGCGTCACCCCGAGGTGCGCACCCAGGTCATCAGCCGGCAGTACGACGACCACCACACCGCCATGACGACGGCGCTGTCCACGTCGGGCCACCTGCCGGACGTCATCGCGCTGGAGACCAGCTACCTCGGCCGCTTCTCGCTGGGCGCGGGGCTGGAGGACCTGTCCGCGCCGGCGTTCGGCGCCGAGCGCTTCCGTGACCGTTTCGTCAGCTTCGCCATCGACACCGCGCGCAACCGCGACGGCCGCCTCGTCGCCATGCCCACCGACATCGGCCCCGGCTCGCTGTTCTATCGCGTGGACCTGCTGGCGCAGGCCGGCCTGCAGGAGGCCGACCTGACGCGCTCGTGGGAGAGCTACGTGGAGGCCGGCGCGCAGCTCAAGGCGCGCACGGGCGCCTACCTGATCGGCGATGTGCGCCTGCTCAAGGACATGGTGGTGCGGGCCGGCACGCCGGCCGGCGAGGGCCAGTACTTCGATCGACAGGGCCGCGCCCAGGTCACGTCGCCGCGCTTCGTGCGTGCGTTCGAGCTGGCTCGCAAGGTGCGCCAGCAGGGCCTGGATGCGCGCGTGGAGGTGTGGTTCAACGACTGGGCCGAGATGCTCAAGCGCGGCCGCCTGGCCACCGAGATGTCGGGCTGCTGGATGGCCGGCCAGATGGCCAATTGGGTGGCGCCCGGCACCGCCGGCAAGTGGCGCGTGGCGCAACTGCCGGAGAACACCTTCTGCTCCTACGGCGGCACCTACTACGCCATCCCGCGCCGCTCGGCGCCCGAGAAGAAGCAGCTCGCCTGGCAACTGATCCAGGAGCTGACGCTGGACCGCCAGCGCCAGCTCGACGCCTTCCGCTCGCAGGACGCCTTCCCCGCGCTGCTGGCCGCGCAGGACGACGCCTTCTTCGACCAGCCCGTGCCCTTCCTCGGCGGCCAGCACGCCCGTGTGCTGTGGCGCGATGCGGCGCGCCGCATTCCCGTCGTCAAGATGCACAAGCAGCACAAGTTCGCCGAGGAGGTGGTCAACGCCGAACTCGACAACGTGCTGGAGTACGGCAAATCCATCCCCAGGGCGCTGGAAGACGCCCAGGCCCTGCTGGCCCACCGAGCAAACCGATGAGCTTGCGCATTCCCTCCCGCTGGGCGCCCTACCTGCTGGTCAGCCCGTTCCTGATCCTGTTCGCCGTGTTCGGCCTGTTCCCGCTGGCCTTCTCCGGCTGGCTGGCGTTCCAGTCCTGGGAGCCGACGAGCGGCATCGAGGCCATGCAGTTCGTCGGCTTCGACAACTTCGTCTTCGCGCTGACCGACGGCTGGTTCTGGAAGTCGCTGAAGAACACGCTGTGGCTGGCCGTCGCCTCCGGCCTGCCGCAGCACCTCGTCGCGCTGCCGCTGGCGGTGTTCCTGCACCAGGCCTTCGGCCGCTGGCGCGGGCTGTTCTCGGGCGCCTACTTCCTGCCCTACATCACGTCCACCGTCGCCATCGCGATGCTGGCCGGCTCGCTGTTCTCCACCGACTACGGCCTCGTCAACCAGGCGCTGCATGCGCTGTTCGGCATCGACAACATCAACTGGATGCGCTCGCCCGACGCGATCAAGCCGGCCGTCGCGATGGTGGTGTTCTGGCGCTACGTCGGCTTCAACCTCGTGCTGTACCTGGCCGCGCTGCAGACCATCCCGCACGACCTCTACCAGGCCGCCAAGCTCGACGGCGCCGGCCCGTGGCAGCAGTTCCTGCGCATCACGCTGCCGGGCCTGAAGCCCATGATCCTGTTCGGCGTCACGCTGTCCATCATCGGCGGGCTGCAGCTGTTCGAGGAGCCCTTCATCCTGACCAACGGCAAGGGCGGCGCCGACCAGCAGGGCATGACGGTGGCCATGTACCTGTACCGCCTGGCCTTCGACTTCAGCGACTTCGGCGGCGCCAGCGCGCTGGCCTGGCTGATGTTCGGCCTCATCGCGCTGCTGACCTGGCTGACGAACAAGGCGTTTGCGGATCGGCAGGTGCAGCGATGAAGACGACCCCGAAACTGTTGGCCTACGCCATCGTCGGCATCGGCGCGCTGTTCATGCTGGCGCCGTTCTATTTCATGTTCGTGTTCGCCACGCAGTCGCGTACCGACATCTTCAACGTGCCGCCGCCGCTGTTCTTCAGCGGCGAGCTGATGAACAACCTCCAGGTGCTCACCACGCGGCTGCCGTTCTGGAAGAACGTCGGCTGGAGCCTGTACGTGGGCCTGATGTCCACCGCGCTGACGCTGCTGTTCTGCTCCATGGCCGGCTATGCGTTCGCGCTGCTGGAGTTCCGCTTCAAGAAGGCGCTGTTCGCGCTGGTCATGGCGACGTTGATGGTGCCGTCGTTCATGAACATGATCCCCAGCTTCATGGTCATGGACGCGCTGGGCTGGATCGACACCCACCGCGCGCTGTACCTGCCCGGCGCGGCCAGCGCGTTCGGCATCTTCCTGATGCGCCAGTTCGCGGCCAGCACCGTGCCCAAGGAGTTGCTCAGCGCCGCGCGCATCGACGGCGCCAGCGAGCTGGGCATCTACTGGCGCATCGCGCTGCCGCTGATGAAGCCGGCGCTGGGCACGCTGGGCCTCATCACCTTCATCAGTTCATGGAACAACTTCATGAACCCGCTGATCGTCATGCGCAGCGCCGAGAACTACACGCTGCCGCTGGCGCTGCGCAGCCTGTTCAGCACCACCAGCACCGAATGGGGCGCGCTGATGGCCGGGTCGGCCATCGCCACGCTGCCGCTCATCGTGCTGTTCGTCATCTCCTCGCGCCAACTGATCGCGGGCCTGACCGCCGGCGCCGTCAAGTAAGCCAAGCCAGAAGAACCCTGCTCATGTCCCAAGCCCTCCTGCATCGCCAGTTCCCGCCCGATTTCGTCTGGGGCGTCGCCACCAGCAGCTTCCAGATCGAGGGCGCGGCCCATGAAGACGGCAAGGGCGAATCCATCTGGGACCGCTTCTGCCGTCAGCCCGGCGCCATCGCCGACGCCAGCAACGGCGAGGTCGCCTGCGACCACTTCCACCGCCTCGAAGAAGACCTCGACCTGATCGCGTCGCTGGGCGTCAACGCCTACCGCTTCTCCATCGCGTGGCCGCGCGTGCAGCCGCTGGGCCATGGCGAGTTCAACCCGCAGGGCCTGGACTTCTACGAGCGCCTCGTCGACGGCCTGAAGCAGCGCGGCATCCAGGCCTGGGCCACGCTGAACCACTGGGACCTGCCGCAAGGCCTGCAGGATCGCGGCGGCTGGAACCACCGCGACACGGTGCATCGCTTCGTCGACTACGCGCGCCACGTGCAGGCGCGACTTGGCGACCGGCTGGACGGCCTCACCACGCACAACGAGCCCTGGGTCGTCGCCACGCTGGGCCACGACAAGGGCATCTTTGCGCCCGGCCTCAAGAGCCGCAAGGTCGCCGCGCAGGTGTCGCACCACCTGCTGCTCAGCCACGGCCTGGCGCTGCAGGCGCTGCGGGCCGATGGCGCGAGCGCCAAGCTGGGCATCGTGCTGAACCTGTCGTCCACGGTGCCGGCCACGGCGATGCCGGCCGACGTCGCCGCCGCGAAGCTGGCCGACTCGCACAGCCGCCGGTGGTACGCCGATCCGCTGTTCAAGGGCGCCTACCCCGAGGACGCGCTGGCCGACCTGGGCGCCGACGCACCGGTCGTGCAGCCCGGTGACATGGCCGCCATCCAGCAGCCCATGGACTACCTGGGCGTCAACTACTACACCCGCTCCGTCATCTCGGCCAGCGGCGAGGACTGGAACGCCAAGGGCCGCGGCCTGCCGGTGTCGGACATGGACTGGGAGATCTACCCCGACGGCCTGACCGACCTGCTGCTGCTGCTGAAGCACGACTACGCCCACCTGCCGCCGGTCTACATCACCGAGAACGGCGGCGCCTTCCGGGACGACGCCGTCGTGCTGGGCCGTGTGCAGGACGACGACCGCATCGCCTATCTGCAGACCCACATTGCCGCCGTCGCCCGTGCGCTGCAGCAGGGCGTGCCCATGGCCGGCTACATGGTCTGGAGCCTGATGGACAACTTCGAATGGGCCAGCGGCTACCTGAAGCGCTTCGGCATCGTGCATGTCGACTACGGCACGCAGGTCCGCACGCCCAAGGCCAGCGCCCAGTGGTACCGCGACTTCCTGCTCGCCTGCCGCGGCTGACCCGTCACCCCACAACAACACCTGGAGACTCACGATGACCCGCATGACCCTGCCGTCCCGCCGCTGGCGGCGCGCCCTGCCTGCCGTCGCTTTTGCACTTACCGCCTGCGGCGGTGGCGGCGGCTCGGCCACGGCCGCGACGCCGGCGGCGGCCGCCACGCCGGCACCCGCCGCGTCCGCGCCGTCCAACCGCTGGACGCTGGTGTGGAGCGACGAGTTCAACGGCGCCGCCGGTGCCGTGCCCGACGCCAAGACCTGGAACTACGACCTCGGCAACGCCGAGAACAGCGGCTGGGGCAACCACGAGTTCCAGTACTACACGTCGAACGCCCGCAACGCGCAGACCGACGGCAGCGGCATGCTGGTCATCACCGCCGAGAAGGCCAGCAACCCCGGCCCGTGCTGGAACGGCAAGCCCTGCGACTACACCTCGGCCCGCATCCACACCAGCGGCAAGGTCGGCTTCACCTACGGCAAGGTCGAGGCGCGCATGAAGCTGCCCACCGGCAAAGGCGTCTGGCCGGCCTTCTGGGCGCTGGGCGCCGACATCGCCACCAACCCGTGGCCCAAGTCGGGCGAGATCGACATCATGGAGTTCGTGCCGCAGACGCCCAACGCCGTCTACGGCACGCTGCACGGCCCCGGCTACTCGGGTGCGCAGGGCGTCGGCAAGTCGCTGGACCTCGGCGCGCCGGTGATCGACGACTTCCACACCTACACCATCGTCAAGCGGCCGGGCGAGATCGTCTGGTACGTCGATGGCAAGGAGTACCACCGCCTCACGCCCGACAAGCTGCCGGCCGGCGGCACCTGGGTGTTCGAGAAGCCGTTCTTCGTCATCCTGAACCTCGCCATCGGCGGCGACTGGCCCGGCGCGCCCGACGCGACCACGCCGGCCACGTCGCGCATGCTGGTCGACTGGGTGCGCATCTACAAGGAAGACTGAAGCGCGCGCCGGCCGGCGCACTCGGCGTCAATCGCGCCGGAACGCGATCTCGACGTCCACCGTCCGCGCCTGCGGCAGCGGGGCGAACTGCCACTGCAGGACGGCGTCGGTCGCGGGCCGGGCAAACCGCCGTGGCGAGTCGGGCAGGGCTTCCGCCTTGCTGACCGTGCCGCTGGCCTCCACCGTGAAGCGCACCGTGACGATGGCGTCGCGCGTGCTGCCCGCAAGAGCGTCTCGGGTCAGACGCGGCAGGACGGGTTCCACGAAGCGCTGCAGCTTGAGAGGCACTTCCTCCGGGTCGTTGGCCTCGGGCTCGGGGTCGGCTGCAACGGCCGGCGCGGCGACCGTGTGGGTGGGCGTCGTGCTGAAGCTCGCAGCAGGCGGCTCAGGCTGCGGCTGTGGTGATGGTGCCGCCGCGTCAGTCAGCGGGCGGGTGCGGGCGCTCGCCACCCCATGCGGTTGCGCCGACGAGGCCGGGATTCCGGCGCAGGCGGGGGGGGGTGCGGCGTACGGCGCGGCGGCGAATTCCGTGTGGTGGGGCTGGCCGGTCGGCCGAGGTGCACTGGGTGCCGCGGGCTTGCGAGGCTTCTCCGGCTCGGCCGTGGGCTTGGGCTTCACCGTGTGGAACTTGATGAAGTCGAATACCTTCTCGGCATCGCGCCGGGCACGCTCGGCGTCGCTGATCGAAGGTGTCTGCGCAGTGCCGAGCAGGGGGAACGTCAGGCTCAGGGCGGCCAACAAGCGGGGCAGTCGTGCGAAGTCGGGCATGGAGGTTGCAGCGGGTAAGGGGCGTTTGCTGTATGCAAAAACCATTCCAGTAGAGCTCCAGAGCGGCCGCCGCAACGGCCGCTGGGTTCACGCGTCGAGGCGGTCACCCGTCGTACCGAACCACAGTGTGTTCGACGTGTCAAAGCCGAAGCTGACCTTGGCGCCGTCCCGCACCTCTGGCTGCCCCGGCAGCACCGCGGACACGGTCGTGCCGGCGCTGCTCATCCACACGACGTGCTGATTGCCCAACGGCTCCACGAGCTGGATTTCGGCGGCGAAGCGCTGGTCGGCGCCCAGCTTCACGTTCTCGGGCCGCACGGCCAGCGTCAGCGCCTCGCCCTGCGGGCGTGAGGCCAGCGCGGCGGGCAGCGGCAGGCTGAGCGCGGGCGACACGAACCGGCCGCCTTCGCCCACCTGGCCGTCCAGGCGGTTGATGGCGGGCGAGCCGACGAAGCCGGCCACGCGCAGGTTCTTCGGCCGGTCGTAGACCTCGGCCGGCGTGCCCACCTGCTGGATGACGCCCTGGTGCATGACGACGATGCGCGTGGCCAGCGTCATCGCCTCCACCTGGTCGTGCGTCACGTAGATCATCGTGTTGCCCAGGCGCTGGTGCAGTTGCTTGAGCTCGCGGCGCAGGTCGGTGCGCAGCTTGGCGTCGAGGTTGGACAGCGGCTCGTCCAGCAGCAGCACCTTGGCTTCGCGCACGACGGCCCGGCCGATGGCCACGCGCTGGCGCTGGCCGCCGGAAAGCTGGCCCGGCCGGCGCTCCAGCAAGGGGCCCAGCTGCAGCATGTCGGCCGCGGCGGCCACGCGCTTCTCCAGCTCGGCCTTGGGCGTCTTGGCCATCTTCAGCGGGAAGGCGAGGTTCTCCTTCACCGTCATCGTCGGGTACAGCGCGTAGCTCTGGAACACCATGCCCACGCCGCGCTGGCTGGGCTCGGCATGCGTGGCGTCCTGCTCGCCGATGTGGATGCTGCCGCCGCTGACCGGGTTCAGCCCCGCGATGGTGTGCAGCAGCGTGCTCTTGCCGCAGCCCGACGGGCCCAGCAGCACGAGGAACTCGCCGCTGTTGACGTCGAGGTCCAGGCCCTTGATGACCTCGTGGTTGCCGAAGCGGATGCTGAGGTCCTGGATGTGAACGCGGGTCAAGGCAGTCTCCGTGGGTTGTCTGTGTTCTGCAGGATGCGGGCGAGCGTCTGCTGCGCCGTCTGGACGGGGATGTCCCGGTTCCAGTAATCGCTGACGGCACGTTCGAGCGCCGTCAGCTGCTCGGGGGCCAGCAGCATCTCGGTGTTGGGCACCAGCCGCCCGGCGTCGTGCAGCGCGGCCGCGCCCTGCTGGGCGCAGGCGTCCAGCGTGCGGGTGTCCAGGTCGGTGCGCACGGGCACCGAACCCTTGCGCAGGTTGAACGCCAGCTGCGTGGGGGCGGCGGTGGCCACGCGGGCCAGCAGTTCCTGTGCGGGGCGCGCGGCGCCGCCGCGGTCCTTCGGGAATACCAGCACGTCGCCGTCGACGATGTAGGGCGCCCGGGGGCTCAGGCCCGGCGTGCAGCCGTAGTCGCGGCCGGGCTGCTGGCCGGCGGCGGTGAATTCGCCCTTGGCCCAGTCGCCCATGAAGCCGAAGCCGGCGCGGCCGCTGGTCAGCAGCGCGGTGGTGTCGTTCCAGCTGCGCCCCGGCGAGCCAGTGTCCACGTAGCGGCGCAGCTTCTTGTAGGCGACGAGCACCTGGCGCAGCGCGTCGCCCTGCAGTGCGGCCGGGTCGCGCTCGCGCAGCACGGCCAGGTACAGCTCGCGGCCGCCCTGGTTGGCGAGGATGGCGGTGAACAGGTTCAGGTCCTGCCAGGGCTGGCCGCCGTGCGCCAGCGGCACCAGGCCGGCGGCCTGCAGCCGGTCGAGCGCGGCGAACAGCTCGTCCATGCTGCGGGGTTCCTGCTTCACGCCGGCCTTGGCCAGCGCGGCCTTGGAACTCCACAGCCAGGCCGGCATGTGGATGCTCAGCGGCACCGCGTAGAGGTGGCCGTCCACGCGCACGGCGTCCAGCAGCATCGCGGGCAGCGTCTGCGCCCAGCGGCCCTGGCGCGCCAGGTCGTCCACCGGGTTCAGCTGCCCCTGGCGGGCGAGTAGGCGGAAGGTCTGCGATGCGTTGAACTGCGCCGCCGTCGGCGGGTTGCCGGCCTGGATGCGCGCCAGCACCACGGCGCGCGCCTGTTCCGACGCGACGACCGCCAGGTCGCGCCACTGGCCGCCGGCAGCGCGGTAGGCGTCGGCCAGCGCATGCATGGCGGCGGTCTCGCCGGGCGATGTCCACCAATGCACGACGTCGGCCTGCGGCCCGGCCATGGCGGCAGCGGGCAGCAGGGCCATCGTCAGGGCGCAGGTGCGGAGCATGGCGGCATCATTACCGATCATTAAGAAACTTAATATCGGATTAACCATGAGGCCCGACGACGCTAAAGTCTGCGTCCCATGAACCTGCTGCTCGCCGAAGACGACACCCTGCTGGCCGATGCGCTGCAGCAGCAGTTGCTGAACGCCGGCTTCAAGGTCGAGTGGGCCGAGAACGGCGCCGTGGCGGAGTACCTGCTGAAGAAGCAGGACTTCGACGTCGCCGTGCTGGACCTGGGCCTGCCGCTGGTGGACGGCCTGACCGTGCTGAAGCGCGTGCGCGACGCCGGCCGCACGCTGCCCATCCTGGTGCTGACGGCGCTGGACGCGCTGGAGCACCGCGTCGCCGGCTTGCAGGCCGGCGCCGACGACTACCTGACCAAGCCCTTCGACTTCCCCGAGCTGGAGGCCCGGCTGCACGCGCTGATGCGCCGCGGCCGGCCCGCCGGCGCGGCCCAGCAGCTGCGCGGCCTGACGCTGGACCGCACCGCGCGCCGCGCCAGCGTCGCCGGCGAGGCCGTGGAGCTGAGCCCGCGCGAGTGGACGCTGCTGGACCTGCTCGTCACCGAGCGCGACCGCGTCGTCACCAAGGCGCAGATCGTCGCCGCGTGGGGCGCCGACGAGGGCGGCTCCATCGAGGTCTACATCCACCGCCTGCGCAAGAAGCTCGACGGCTCGGGGCTGGCCGTGCGCACCGTGCGCGGCCTGGGCTATCTGCTGGAAGCCACGGCGTCGCCCCCGTGAGCGCGTCCACCGGCCGGTCGCTGCACCGGCAGCTGCTGCTGTGGCTGCTGCTGCCGCAGATCGTGCTGTGGCTGGTGGCGGCCTTCGGCGCCTACCGTGTGGCCAGCCGGCATGCCGACGAGCTGGTGGACGCCAGCCTGCTGCAGGCGGCCCGCGCGCTGGCGCGGCAGATCCGCCCCACGGCCAGCGGCCTGTTCGTGGACCTGCCGCGCTCGGCGCAGGACATCCTGGCCGCCGACCCCGACGACCTGAACGACCGGGTCATCTACATGGTCAGCTCGCCGCCGGGCCAGCTGCTGCTGGGCGACGCGCGCATGCCGGCGCCGCCGGGCACGCCGGCGCTGGGCGAGCCGGTGTTCTTCGACACCGCCGTGCCCGAGCCCATGCGCGTCGTGTCGCTGGACCTGCGCCTGAGCGCCGCCGGCGCCCCCGAGCAGGCGCTGCGCGTGCAGCTGGCCCGCTCCAGCAAGCCGCGCGACCTGCTGGCGCGGCGCATGCTGCTGGACACCGCGCTGCCGCTGTCGCTGCTGATCGCGCTGATGAGCATGGGCGTGTGGGCCGGCATCCGCCGCGGGCTGCGGCCGCTGGCCGAGCTGCAGCAGCAGATGGAAGGCCGCCGCGCCGACGCGCTGGACCCCATCGAGCTGCAGGCCGCACCGCCCGAGGTGGGCGCGCTGGCCGGCGCCGTCAACGAGCTGCTGGGCCAGGTGCAGCACAGCCTGGCCACGCAGCGCCGCTTCATCAGCGACGCGGCCCACCAGCTGCGCACGCCGCTGGCCGGGCTGAAGAGCCAGACCGAGCTGGCGCTGGAGGCTGCCACCGACCCCGCGTTGCGGCAGCGCCTGCAGCGCGTGCACGAGAGTGCCGTTCGCGGTGCGCGGCTGGTGTCGCAGCTGCTGGTGCTGGCCCGCGCCGAGCCCGAGGCCGTGGCGGCGCAGGGCTGGGCCGTGGTGGACTGCGGCGAGCTCGTCCGCGAGCTGGTGGCCGAGTGGGTGCCACGCGCGCTCGCCGCCGGCTGCGACCTGGGCGTGGACCTGCCCGTCGAGCCCGTGAAGGTGCAGGGCGTGGCGCTGCTGTTGCGTGAAGCCCTCGTCAATCTGGTGGACAACGCCATCCGCTACGCCGGGCCGGGCGCCATCCTCACCGTGCGCCTGCGTCGCGGCAATGAAGACGTTTGGATCGACGTCGAGGACAACGGCCCCGGCCTCGCGCCCGAGTTGCGCGAGCGCGTGTTCGAGCGCTTCGTACGCGGCGCGACGGCGGGCGAAGGCTGCGGCCTGGGCCTGGCCATCGTGCGCGAGATCGCCGAGCGCCACGGTGGCAGCGCACAGCTGCTGCCGGCCGCGCCGCAGGGCTGCATCGCGCGGCTGACGCTGCCGATTCAGGCGTAGCGGTCCATGCCGGCGACCCGCCGCTCGCTGCGCGCCAGCAGGGAGACCACGCCGGCCTGCCCAGCTCGGCCCTCTACGCCGCCAGCAAGGCGGCGCTGGGCCAGATCCTGCTGGGCCGCGTCGGCACGGAGGTCATCATCGACGGGGCATGGCCAGCGCTGAGCACGCGGCAGCGCGGGTGGCGACAATCACGGTTCTGCCTGAACCGTGATTGCCATGACCACCCGTACCGTCTTCGGCGCCTGCCCCCACGACTGCCCCGACACCTGCGCGCTGCAGGTCACCGTCGAGAACGAACGCGTCATCAAGGTGCAGGGCCGCGCCGAGCATGCCAACACGCACGGCGCGCTGTGCACCAAGGTGTCGCGCTACGCCGAGCGCACGTATCACGCCGAGCGCGTGCTGCACCCGCTCAAGCGCGTGAGCCGCAAGACCGAGGCGCCGGCCTTCGTGCAGGTCTCGTGGGCCGAGGCGCTGGCCGACATCGCCGGCCGGCTCAACGCCATCGCCGCGCGTGACCCGCAGCGCATCCAGCCCTACAGCTACGCCGGCACCATGGGCCTGCTGCAGGGCGAGGCCATGGCTGGCCGGCTGTGGAACGCGCTGGGCGCCGCGCGGCTGGACCGCACCATCTGCGCCAGCGCCGGCGGCGCCGGCCTGGCCGCCACCTACGGCCACAAGCTGGGCATGCACACGCGCCACTTCGCGGGCGCGAAGCTCATCGTCATCTGGGGCAGCAACTCGATCGCGTCCAACCTGCATTTCTGGACCTACGCCAACCAGGCCAAGCGCGACGGCGCCAAGCTCATCTGCATCGACCCGCGCAAGACCGAGACGGCCGACAAGTGCCACCAGCACATTGCCGTGCTGCCCGGCACCGACGGCGCACTGGCGCTGGGCCTGATGCACGAGCTGATCGCCAACGGCTGGCTGGACCAGGCCTACATCGACGCCCACGTGGACGGCTGGGACGAGCTGCGCGAGAAGGCGCTGGCCTGGCCGCCGGAGCGCACGGCCGCCGTCTGCGGCATCAGCGCCGACGAGGTGCGCGGCCTGGCGCGCGACTACGGCACCACCACGCCCGCCGCCATCCGCCTGAACTACGGCATGCAGCGCGTGCGCGGCGGCGGCAACGCGGTGCGGCTGGTGGCGATGCTGCCCTGCCTGACCGGCGCGTGGCGGCACGAAAGCGGTGGCCTGCTGCTGTCGGCCTCGGGCTGGTTCGCGCCGTACAAGAACGCAGGCCTGGAGCGGCCCGATCTGCTGGCAGGGCGCACGCCGCGCATGGTCAACATGAGCACCATCGGCGACGCGCTGTTGCAGGCCGACCCGCCGATCGAGGCCCTCGTCGTCTACAACAGCAACCCGGTCGCCGTGGCGCCCGAGTCGCCCAAGGTCGTGGCCGGCTTCCAGCGCGAGGACCTGTTCACGGTGGTGCTGGAACACTTCATGACTGACACGGCCGACCTGGCCGACTACGTGCTGCCGGCCACCACGCAGCTGGAGCACCTGGACGTGCACACCAGCTACGGCCACACCGACGTGCTGATGAACCAGCCCGCCATTGCGCCGCTGGGCGAGGCCAAGCCCAACACGCAGATCTTTCGCGAGCTGGCCGCCGCGATGGGCCTGACCGACCCGTGCTTTGCCGACACCGACGAGCAGCTGGCCGCCCAGGCCTTCACGGCCGACATCGATCTCGACCTGCTGCGCACGCAGGGCTGGCAGCCGCTGCCCATCCCCGAGGCGCCGTTTGCGAACGGGGGCTTCCGCACCCCCAACGGCCGTGCCAGCGCCGTGGGTGCCGACTACGTGCCCAACTACGAGAGCGCCGCCAGCGCGCCGCAGCTGGCCGCACGCTACCCGCTGGCCATGATCTCGCCGCCGGCCCGCAACTTCCTGAACAGCAGCTTCGTCAACGTGAAGAGCCTGCGCGACATCGAGCGCGAGCCGCTGATCGAGATGCATGCCGACGACGCCGCCGCCCGCGGCCTGGCCGACGGCGCCCGCGTGGCCGCGTTCAACGACCGTGGCCGCTACGTCGCCACGCTGAAGGTCAGCAAGCGCGCGCGCCCCGGCGTCGTCAACGGCCTGGGCGTGTGGTGGCGCAAGCTGGGCCTGGACGGCACCAACGTCAACGAGGTCACGCACCAGCGCCTGACCGACCTGGGCGAGGCGCCGGCGTTCTACGACTGCCTCGTCGAGGTGGAAGCGGCTTGATCCGGCGCCTGCTGCTGGTCGCCGCGCTCCTTGCTCTGGGCGGCTGCAGCGCCCTCGGCCACTGGCGCCAGGCCGCCAGCGGCCACCTGGGCATCACCCGCGCGGCGCGGCCGGTGAACGACTGGCTGGCCGACGCGAAGACGCCGGCCGACCTCGCCGAGCGGCTGCGGCTGTCGCAGCAGCTGCGCGACTTCGCCACCGCGCGGCTGGCCCTGCCCGACAACAACAGCTACCGCCGCTACGCCGACCTGGGCCGCGCGGCGGCGGTGTGGAACGTCGTCGCCGCGCCCGAGTTCGGCTTCGCGCTGAAGACCTGGTGCTATCCCATCATGGGCTGCGCCGGCTACCAGGGCTGGTTCGATCTCGATGCGGCGAGGGCGCGCGCCGACGCGCTGAAGGCCGAGGGCTGGGAGGTGCAGGTGCAGCCCATCCCCGCCTATTCCACGCTGGGCTGGAGCCGGCTGCTGGGCGGCGACCCGCTGCTGGACACCTTCATCCGCTACCCGGAGGGCGAACTGGCCGCGATGATCTTCCACGAGCTGGCCCACCAGCGCGTCTACGCCAGCGACGACACCGCGTTCAACGAGGCCTATGCCAGCGCGGTCGAGCTGATCGGCGCGCGCCAGTGGCTGGCGGACAAGCCCGACGCGCTGGCCGCCTTCGAGGCGGGGCGCACGCGCCGCGCGGCCTTCCTGGCGCTGGCCCGCGAGGGGCGGGACCGGCTGCAGCGCGTCTACGACGGCCCGGCCGATGCTCGCGCGGCGGGCAAGGCCGCCGTGATGGCCGAGCTGCGCGAGCGCGCCCCGCGCGAGGTGCCGGGGTACGAAGGCTGGTTCCAGCGCGCCAACAACGCCAGCTTCGCCATCCTGTCGGCCTACAGCGACCTGGTGCCCGCCTTCGAGCGGCTGTTCGAGCGCGAGGGGCGGGACTGGGTGAAGTTCCACGCCGCCGTGGAGCGACTGGCGGCCCTGCCGCGCGAGCAGCGCCGTGCTAACTTGCGGAGCCTTGAAGGAGGCCCCGATGAAGCTCACCCTGCGTCGCGTCAAACCCGCTGACGCCGCGGCCATCGCCGAACAGTTTTCCGACCCGGACGTCTTCGGCGGCACGCTGCAACTGCCGTTCGCCAGCGAGGAGATGTGGACCCAGCGCATCGCCGGCATGAACCCGCCGGCGCCGGGCTCCAACGAGCTGGTGCTGGCGGCCGTCATCGATGACAAACCCGTGGGCCTGGCGGGGCTGCACCCGGTGGGCCCATCGGTGCGTCGCCGGCATGTCATGTCGCTGGGCATCACGGTCGCCAAGGCGGCGCAGGGGCAGGGCGTGGGCCAGGCGCTGATGACGGCGCTGCTGGACTACGCCGACAACTGGGCGCAGATCCTGCGCATCGAGCTGACCGTCTATCACGACAACGCCCGGGCGATACGCCTGTACGAGCGCAACGGCTTCGAGCACGAAGGCCGGCTCAGGGCCGATGCGCTGCGCAACGGCGTCTATGAAGACGTGCTGATGATGGCGAGGCTGCATCCGAGGCAGCCGTTGGTGCGCACGGCCGCAGGCTGAGGGCCTGGCACCGCTAGCGGGTGTCCTCGTCGTGCGCTGATGACTCCCACAGGCGACCGGGCTTGACCACCTCGCAGTGGTAGCAAGCGCTGTTTTGGTCGTCTGCGTTGTACCAATCGTGCTCACCGCCCCCCGCTTCGCAGTCTTGGCCTTTGGCAGCGATGCCGAGGTCGATGAGGAACCAGGGCAGGTGACGCCTGACAGCCATTCGCCACCGATGGGGCGACGGCTTGGGCGGCGCGTGGATGCCGCTCACGGCAGCGCCTGCCCCCGCGCCGCCACATACAGCCGGTACCACTCGTCCCGGCTCAGCTGAATCCGCGTCGCATCGCCACAGGCGCGGATGCGCTCCGCATTGCCGCTGCCGATGATGGGCTGGATGCCCGCCGGATGCCGCAGCAGCCACGCCAGCAGCACGGCATTCGCCGTCGTGCGATGCGTCTCGGCGATCTCATGCACAACCTGCGCCGCGGGAGATGCTGAAGCGTCGTTGAAGCGCCCCTGCGCCAGCGACCCCCAGGCCTGTAGCTGCACGCCGTGCTGCTGCGCGTATTCCAGCGTGCCGGCCCAGGCCATCGCGCCCGGGCGGGCCGCGGCCTGCGGGTCGTTGAAGGTGGTGCCGGCGTCGATGAAGTCCAGCTTGGCCAGGCTCATCTCGAGCTGGTTGGCCACCAGCGGCTCGCCCAGCGCCGACTGCAGCCAGCGCATCTGCGCCGCGTGCATGTTGGACGCGCCCAGGTGGCCCACCTTGCCGGCGGCCTTCAAGCGGCCGAAGGCGCGGGCCACCTCGGCGGGCTGCATCAGCGGGTCGGGGCGGTGCAGCAGCAGGATGTCGATGTGCTCCACGCCCAGGCGCTGCAGGATGCCGTCCACGCTGCGCTCGATGTAGTCGGCGCTGAAGTCGAAGCGGCCCGGCGCGGTGTCGTCGGCGAAGCGGATGCCGCACTTGCTCTGCAGCCGTACCTTGGCGCGCAGGCCGGCGTCGCGCTTCAGCAGTTCGCCGAACACGGCCTCGGCCTTGCCGCGGCGGTAGATGTCGGCGTGGTCGAACAGCTTGATGCCGATGGCCAGCGCGGCTTCGACGGCGGCGTGCGCGTGCGCGATGTCGGCCTCGGTCAGCGGGCCGCCGTTCCAGTCGCCGCCCAGGGCCATGCAGCCGTAGACGAGCGGGCCGGTGTCGCGGAGGTGGGTGTGCAGGGGCAGCGGGAACATGGCTATCGGATGGAGGTGGGGCCGGCATCATGCGCCAGCGAGCGGGGGGTGCGCCAGCCCAGCAGGCCCGCCAGCGCGGTGGCCACGCCGGCCAGCACGGCGCCCAGGCCGGCCAGCCGCAGCAGCTGGCGGCGCTGGCCGCTGCTCAGGCGAGGCTTGAAGCGTGGCTTGTGGCGCTGGCGGCGCACGAGGTCCTGCACCAGCGCGATCTCGTGCTGGCGCTCCTGGAGGGCGCGGGCCAGCTCGTCGCCGCGCTCGAAGCGGCGCGCGAGGTCGCGCACGGCGTCCAGCTCGCGCTGGCGGATCAGCAGCCCCGGGGCCCGCAGCGGGCTGCCCAGCGCGCGGGCGCGCATGAACAAGGCCTTGGCGGCCAGGCGGTCGGGTTGGCAGCCCCAGCCGGCGTCCAGGCAGCTGGCGAGGTTGAAGGTGGCGTCGGCATGGCCTTGCGCGGCCGCGGCGGTGTAGAGGGCCACGCCGCGGGCGGCGTCGGCCGGGCCACCCCAGCCGGCCACCAGCGCTCGCGCGAGGTTGAACTTGGCCGTCAGGCTGCCGGCGGCCGAGGCGTGTTCCAGGTGCCGGCGGGCCTCGGGCAGGTCGCGCGGCAGGCCCAGGCCTTCGAGCTGGCAGAAGCCCAGCAGCGCCCGGCCCTCGGCGTTGCCGCGGTCGGCGGCCACGCGGAACCAGTGGACGGCCTGCTCATGGTCGGGCTCGGGCGCGTTGAAATGCAGCAGCCCCTCGGCGAGCGGGTCTTGCGTGGGCGGGTCGGGGTCGGCAAGGTGCATGAATCCTCCCTGGACGGCGCTGGCGGGCTTGCTGCCCGGCTTTTGTGGCGGCGGAGTATCCGCGCAAACGTCGCGGCAGGCACGCCGGCGGGCTGCGAGACGGCAACCAGTCGTGTCTCGCTTAGAGTGCGGCGAACGACATCCAGGAGCGCCACCGTGGCCGAAATCAATATTCACCGAGACCATGACCTGGGCCTTCAGCGCGCCCGCGAGATCGCCTGGCAATGGGCCGAGCAGGTCGAGGAGAAGTTCGACATGGCATGCACCGTGCTCGAAGGCGACGACGAGGACACGGTGACCTTCACCCGCTCGGGCGTGAAGGGCGAGCTGACCGTGACGGCCACCCGCTTCGAGCTGGTGGCTCAGCTGGGCTTCCTGCTGGGGGCCTTCAAGGCCACGATCGAGGGCGAGATCCAGAAGGAGCTGGACACGCTGCTGGCCGGCAGCAAGAAGAAGGCGCCGGCCAAGAAAAAACCGGCCTGAGGGCCGGTTCTTTCGGAGCGCCGAGGGCGCCTTACTTCAGGGATTCGATCAGGTCGACGTACTGCTGCATCGCCTCATCCTGAGACGTGCCCTTGAGCTCGTTCCAGGCGTCCCACTTCGCGCGGCCCACCATGTCGGTGAAGCCAGGGCGCTTGCCATCGACGTCGCCCGCGCTGCCCTGCTTGTAGAGCGCGTAGATCTTCAGCAGCGTCATGTTGTCGGGACGCTCGGGCAGGTTCTTCGAATCGGCGACGGCAGCTTCGAATTGGTCTTTGAGGCTCACGGGGTTCTCCAGGCTGAATTCGGGATGCGATTCTCGTGACAATCGCTCGACGGGCCGCCGAGTTTAGGCCCGCGCAAAACGATTTCGAGGAGACGCATGGGCCCCAGCAGTGAACGCATGTCCAAGGTGGATACGGCCTGGTTGCGCATGGACACCGAGGCCAACCTGATGATGATCGTGGGGGTCTGGTCCATCCGCCCCGGCATCACGCTGGGCGCGCTGCGCGAGCGCGTCGCGGAGCGGCTGCTGAAGTACCCGCGCTTCCGGCAGAAGGTTGTCGAGGATTCACTGTTGGGCGCCCACTGGGTGGCCGACAAGGACTTCGACATCGCCCGCCACGTCATTGCCGAGGTGCCGCTGCCGCTGCCCGGCCAGAGCCGCGACGAGGTGCTGCGCGAGCGCGTGGCCGAGCTGTGCAGCCAGCCGCTGGACCCGGCCCGGCCGCTGTGGCAGATGCAGCTCATCGAGGACATGGGCGACGGCAGCAGCGCGCTGATCTGCCGCATCCACCATTGCATTGCCGACGGCATCGCGCTGATCGCGGTGATGCTGTCCATCACCGATGGCGGCAAGGCGCCGCCGCAGCGCCCGGCGCGCGAGGCGCAGGAGCAGCACGAGACCGACTGGCTGCTGGACGCTTTCCTGCGCCCCATGACCAACATGACCGTCAAGGCCATCGGCCTGACCGGCAAGGGCGTGGCCAAGGGCGTGGACCTGGCGATGCACGGCGTGACGCCGATGGACTCGTCGCTGGAGATGGCCCGCATGGGCTACCAGGCGGTGTCGGACGTGGCGGCCTTCGCACTGATGCCGGACGACTCGCACACGCGGCTCAAGGGCAAGCCCGGTGCGAAGAAGACCGTCGCGTGGGACGACAGCCTGGCGCTGGACGAGGTGAAGGCCGTGGGCCGCGCGCTGGGTGCATCCATCAACGACGTGCTGCTGGCCTGCGCGGCTGGCGCCATCGGCCGCTACCTGGCCGAGCGTGGCGAGGACCCGGCGGGCAAGGAGATCCGCGCGATGGTGCCCGTCAACCTGCGCCCGCTGGAGCAGGCTTGGCAGCTGGGCAACCGCTTCGGCCTGGTGCCGCTGGTGCTGCCCATCGGCATCGCCAACCCGGTGGAGCGGCTGTTCGCCGTGCGCGCGCGCATGAGCGAGCTGAAGGGCAGCTTCCAGCCGGTGATGGCCTTCGGGCTGCTGTCGGTCGCCGGCCTGCTCATCAAGCCGGTGCAGCACGCGATGCTGAACCTGTTCGCCAAGAAGGCCACGGCCGTGATGACCAACGTGCCCGGTCCGGCCGAGGCGCTGAAGTTCTGCGGCTCGACGGTGGACAAGGTGATGTTCTGGGTGCCGCAGTCCGGCGACATCGGCATGGGCGTCAGCATCCTGACCTATGCCGGTCGCGTGCAGTTCGGCCTCATCACCGACGCGGGCCTGTGCCCCGACCCCGAGGCCATCATCGCCAACTTCGCGCCCGAGTTCGAGAAGCTGCTGATGCTGGCGCTGATGATGCCCTGGGGCGGCGAAGCGGCCTGAGCGCCAGGCCGTGCGGGCTTACTTGGGCTTGGCGGCGTTGCCGTCGGTCTTCCTGGCCTTGTCCTTCGGCTTGCCCGCGGCGCTGGGGTGGGCGATGGCGACGATGGCCGGATCCGCCTTGGCGAGGTAGGCCGAGTACTGCGTGTCGTCGCAGGGCTTGGCGTCGCTGTAGTAGCGGTTGTCGCCCTTGCTGCGCTCGCCGCTGAAGGCGGGCGCCGGGCTGCCGGGTGGGTAGAACGCGCTGTAGCTGGCGTAGCTCTGCGCACAACCCTCGCGCAACGTGGCCTGCGCATGCTCGGCAGGCGTGTTGGCGGCAGCGGCGGGGAGGGCGAACACCAGGGCGGCGAGGGATGCGGCGAGGGTTCTCATGGCTGGCCTCCGTGCTGCGTGGGGCTTCACTAGATTAGGCCGCGGGCGCCGGAATTTCACGCCGCGGTGCACAAGCGAAGGGGCGCCGCAGCGCCCCCTTTCTTGCGCGAGCACCGGGCTCAGGCCTTGGCCGCCTTGGCGGCCGGCTTCTTGGCCTTGGGGCGCCCGGCGGCGCTGGGGTAGGCGCGCATGACGAGCGCCGGGTCGGCCTTGTCGAGGTAGGCGGCCAGTTGCTCCTCGGTGCAGGGCTGCACGTCGCTGTAGAGCTGCTTGTCGCCCGGGTACTTCTCGCCGCGGAACTCGGGCGTGCTGCCGGCGGGGTGGTTGGCGAGGAAGCTGGCGTAGCTCTGCGCGCAGCCGGCTCTCAGTTCGCTGCGGGCCTTGCCGATGTCGGCGTCGTCGGCCGCGAGTGCGCCGGTGCAGGCCAGCGCGAGCATCGCAACAAGGAACGGGCGCATGGCGGATCTCCTTCTTGAGTGCGGTGACTCTGGAGATTAGGAGGCGGCGCCAGAAAAACAAAGGCGCTCCGAGGAGCGCCTTGCGTAGTTTGAAGGAGAGCCGCCGATCAGAGGCGGAACGGCTCGGCCTTCTTCTTCGTGGTGGGGCGGCCGGCAGCGGTCGGGTAGGCGGCCATCACCTTGGCCGGATCGGCCTTGTTGTCCAGGTAGGCGGCGTACTGCTGCGACGTGCAGGGCAGCAGCTTGCCGGGCTTGGCCTCACCCTTGTACTTGCCGTTGGCGTAGACGAACTGGTATTCGTTGGCGGCGACGGGCGTCGAGATGCTGCTGGTCTCGCTGTAGCTGTTGGCGCACTCGGCGCGCAGCTCGGCCTGCTCGGGCGTCTGCTTGTCGGCGGCTTGGGCGGAGAAGGCGGCAACGGCGGCGAGGGCGGGGATCAGGAACTTCATGGCGCTTGTCTCGGGTGAGGGGTTGGGTATGGACGGAAGCTTACGTGCCGGTGCCTGCAGGCGCATCCCCGGAACCACGGGTGTGCCGGCCGTGAACTGCGTCACGACTGACTGGCCGGGTCGTGAAATACGACCGGTTCGCACGCAGGCGCCGCACGTCGGTTCAGGGTTGCCCCTTAGTCCTCCAGCTCTTCCTTGGCCAGTTCGATGTCCAGCAACTCCATCGCGTCCATCGCCTCGCAGGCGGCCGCGTCGGCATAGAGCTTCTCGGCTTCCTTCAGGCGCCTGTCGCCCTCCAGCATGACCAGGCCGTTGGCGCGTTCGATCATCGCGATGGCGCTGGTGGGGTTGAGCTTCAACGCCTGCTCGAACATCTTCAGGCCGGTGGCCGTGTCGGCGCCCTGCGTCTTGCCCAGCAGCTTGCCGACCTTGTCGATGACCTCGGCGTGGAAGGCGCCCAGCGCGATGTGCGCGTCGGCATGCTTGGGGGCGAGGCTGATGGTCGTCTCCAGCGCGCCCTTGACCTTGGTGCCCAGGCCCTGCGCCAGCGCCTTGGCCACGCTGATGCCCTGGCCGTAGCGGCCCAGCGCGTAGGCCTGCCAGTAGTAGGCGTTGGCGTTCTTGGGCTCGTCGCCCTGCTGCGCCTCGGCGCGCTCGGCGATCTCCAGGAACATCTCCAGCTTCACCTTCTCCTTCTTCTCGAGGTAGTTGGCGTAGATGCCCTGGGCCTTGTTGGCCACCGTCAGGCCGGCACCACCGGCGGCGAGGCCGGCGTCGTAGGCCGCCTGGAACTCGCCGGCGTGGAAATGGATCCAGGCCTGCACGACGTCGGCGTCCTTGGGGAAGGGCTCGGCGTCGCCGGCATGCAGCCGGGCCCAGTGCTTCTTCAGCGTCGCCGGCGTGTAGACGAAGGCGGCGTTGTCATACGGAAAGGCGGTCCACTTGGCCATCGCGTTGTCTCCTTCAGGGGTTTGATTGGTATTGGCCGGCGAGCTTGAAGAGATGCTCGCGGGAGGTCGTTTCCAGGTAAGGCAGCAGCAGGCTCAGCGCATGAAACGCGCCGCGCAGCAGCGCTGCGCCGGCACGGTCGGGCTCCAGCGCGTGGCGCGGGTCGCGCACGTACTCGTAGCTCAGCCAATAGCTCACCACCACGACCATCGCGTTGGCCGTGGGCGCGGCATCGCGCAGCTCCATCTTCAGCGCGTGGCCCAGGTGCAGGCCCGACAGCACGTGCCGCATGGCCTGTTCCTTGGCGGCCAGCAGCGCCTGGAAGTGCGTCTCCAGCTTGCGGTTCTTGAACAGCAGGTCGTTGAGGTCGCGGTACAGGAAGCGGTGCTTCCAGATCAGCTCGAACAGCATGTGGAAGAACAGCCAGGCGTCTTCCACGTGGCGCACGTTGTCAGCCGCGGCCAGGAGCTCGCTGAGCTCGACCTCGTAGCGGCCGAACAGCGCGTTGACCAGCTCGTCCTTGGCCGGGTAGTGGTAGTACAGGTTGCCCGGGCTGATCTTCAGCTCCGCCGAGATCAGCGTCGTCGACACGTTCGGCTCGCCGAAGCGGTTGAAGAGGTCCAGCGTGACCTCCAGGATTCGCTCGGCGGTGCGGCGGGGACGTTTGGGCGTGGGCATCGCGGGTCATTCTGGCAGCGATCCGCGCGCGAAAAGGCCCGACTTTTAGAATCGTGTGCTTATGCCGAGCCCGACCTCATCGCCCCCCGCCATCTCTTTCGAGAACGTCAAGAAAACATACCGGGGAGGGCAGGTCAGGGCGCTGGATGGCGTGTCCTTCGACATCCCCTGCGGCGAATTCTTCGGCCTGCTGGGGCCCAACGGGGCGGGCAAGACGACGCTGATCAGCGTGCTGGCCGGCCTGGCCAAGGCCACCGAGGGCCGCGTGCGCGTGATGGGCCACGACGTCGTGGATGACTACGCCGCCGCCCGCAAGGCGCTGGGCGTGGTGCCGCAGGAGCTGGTGTTCGACCCGTTCTTCAGCGTGCGCGAGTCGCTGCGCATCCAGAGCGGCTACTTCGGCGTCAAGAACAACGACGACTGGATCGACGAACTGCTGCACAACCTGGGCCTGACGGACAAGGCCAACGCCAACATGCGCCAGCTGTCCGGCGGCATGAAGCGCCGCGTGCTGGTGGCGCAGGCGCTGGTGCACCGGCCGCCCGTCATCGTGCTGGACGAGCCCACCGCCGGCGTCGACGTGGAGCTGCGCCAGACGCTGTGGCAGTTCATCGCCCGCCTCAACAAGGAAGGCCACACGGTGCTGCTGACGACGCACTACCTCGAAGAAGCCGAGGCGCTGTGCCAGCGCATCGGCATGCTCAAGGGCGGGCGGCTGGTGGCGCTGGACCGCACGTCGCAACTGCTGGCCGGCACGGCGCACACGATGCTGCGCTTCAAGACCGACGTGGCGCTGCCGGCCGAGGTGGCGGCGCGGGCCCGCGTGACCGGGCGCATCGTGCAGGTCACGGCGCATGACGCCGCCGAGGTGGAGACGACGCTGGCCGCGCTGCGCGCTGCGGGCGTGCCGGTCGAAGACCTGGAGATCGGCCGCGCCGACCTCGAAGACGTGTTCCTCAACATCATGCAAGGGGAGCACGCATGAACGGCGCGTCCACTCTGTTCAAGAAAGAAGTGCTGCGCTTCTGGAAGGTCAGCTTCCAGACCGTGGCCGCGCCGGTGCTCA